>NZ_LKDX01000068.1:0-13703 GCF_001401795.1 Pseudoalteromonas sp. P1-26
AGAAAAGGCAGAAGCAGAACGTTTAGAGCAAGAACGCATTGCGGCAGAAAAAGCAGAAGCTGAGCGTTTAGAGCAAGAACGTGTTGCTGCAGAAAAGGCAGAAGCAGAACGTTTAGAGCAAGAACGCATTGCGGCAGAACAAGCAGAAGCTGAACGTTTAGCTCAAGAACAGCAGGCGGCAGAACAACAACGTCAAGAACAACAAGCTCGTCTTGCTGAGCAAGAAGCAGCAATGAAATTAGAGCAAGAGCGTGCTGCAGCAGAACAGGCACAGCGTGAAGCCGAGCAAGTTGCTGCGCAGAAGGCCGAGGCAGAACGTCTAGAGCAAGAACGCATTGCTGCAGAAAAGGCAGAATCGGAACGTTTAGAGCAAGAACGAATTGCTGCAGAGAAGGCAGAAGCGGAGCGCTTAGAACAAGAACGCATTGCGGCAGAAAAAGCAGAAGCGGATCGTCTAGAGCAAGAACGTATTGCTGCAGAGAAAGCAGAGGCGGATCGTTTAGAACAAGAACGTATTGCTGCAGAAAAAGCAGAAGCGGATCGTCTAGAGCAAGAACGTATTGCTGCAGAGAAAGCAGAGGCGGATCGTTTAGAGCAAGAACGTATTGCTGCAGAAAAAGCAGAAGCGGATCGTCTAGAGCAAGAACGAATTGCTGCAGAGAAGGCAGAAGCGGAGCGCCTAGAGCAAGAACGTATCGCGGCAGAAAAGGCAGAAGCGGAACGTTTAGAGCAAGAACGTATCGCGACAGAAAAGGCAGAAGCAGCTCGCTTAGAGCAAGAACGCATTGCTGCAGAAAAGGCAGAAGCGGAGCGTTTAGAACAAGAACGCATTGCTGAAGAACAAGCAGAAGCTGAGCGTTTAGAGCAAGATAAAGCTGCTCAAGCCGCTGCTGAAAAACCAAAGAAAGAAGGTTTCTTCGCACGCCTTAAAAAAGGTCTATTAAAAACTCGCGTTAATATTGGTTCAGGCTTTGCGTCTATTTTTAGTGGTAAGAAAATTGACGATGAGTTATTTGAAGAACTAGAAACACAATTACTAACAGCCGATTTAGGTGTTGATACAACAATGAAGTTGATTGATAACCTAACCGATGCCGCTGATCGTAAGCAATTAAAAGATGGCGATGCTTTATATGAGTTAATGAAGCAAGAAATGGCTAGTATGCTTAAAACCGCCGAGCAGCCGCTGGTTGTAAGTGGTGACAAAAAGCCATTTGTTATCTTAATGGTGGGTGTAAATGGTGTAGGTAAAACCACCACGATTGGTAAATTAGCTAAGCAGTTCCAAAGCGAAGGTAAGTCAGTGATGCTTGCTGCCGGAGATACGTTCCGCGCTGCAGCGGTTGAGCAGCTGCAAGTATGGGGTGAGCGTAATAGCATCCCAGTGATTGCTCAGCATACAGGTGCAGACAGTGCGTCAGTGGTATTTGATGCATTTCAGGCTGCAAAGGCTCGTAATGCTGATGTGTTAATCGCTGATACAGCAGGTCGCTTGCAAAATAAAGATAACCTAATGCAAGAGCTTGAAAAAATTGCCCGTGTAATGAAGAAAATTGACCCAGATGCGCCGCATGAAGTTATGCTAACTATTGATGCAGGTACAGGTCAAAATGCAATTAGCCAAGTTAAATTATTTAATGAATGTGTTGGTTTAACGGGCATTACTTTATCTAAACTAGATGGTACCGCTAAAGGTGGTGTGATTTTCGCCGTTGCAGATAAATTTAATATCCCAATTCGTTACATTGGTGTTGGTGAAGGTATTGATGATTTACGTACCTTTAATAGTGGTGACTTTATTGATGCACTATTTAGCCAAGACGAGGATGACGCATAATTAACTAAAGGGAGCTTGCTCCCTTTTTCGCTGCAAGATGATTGATAACTAAAATGATAAATTTTCAGCAAGTCAGTAAAACATATCCAGGTGGCCATCGTGCCCTTGAAAAAGTCAGCTTTCATATTAAGCCTGGTGAACTGGCCTTTTTAACCGGGCACAGTGGGGCAGGTAAAAGTACATTATTGAAGCTTATCAGCTTGATGGAGCGTCCATCAGCCGGGCAGGTGCTTATTAATGGTGTTGATTTAAATGCTGTTAAATCGCGCCAGATCCCTTATGTGCGCCGCGATATTGGTATCATCTTTCAGAATCACCGCTTACTAGAACGTTACTCAGTGTTTGATAATGTTGCCTTACCTTTAATCATTGAAGGTACGCACCATAAGCAAATAGCTAAACGTGTTCACGGTGCGCTTGATAAAGTCGGGTTACTTGATAAAGCTAAGTGTAATCCAGCAACCTTATCAGGTGGTGAGCAGCAGCGTGTTGGTATTGCTCGCGCTATCGTTAATTCACCGCCAATCCTATTAGCCGATGAGCCAACTGGTAACTTAGACCCTGAACTTTCGATGGACATTTTACGTTTATTCGAAGACTTTAATAATCATGGTACAACCGTGCTGATTGCAACCCATGATATTGGCTTAATTGCGCGTATGCGTTATCGCAGTCTAACACTTAAAGATGGCCGTATGATTGACGATCCGTTAGCTGAGGGGGCACTATGAGTTTATTGTTTAAAAGCCGCAACAGCCAAAACGAACGTCAGAAGAAGTCATTTTTAGCAGCGCCTTATTTCTTCTTTATTAATCTTATTCGCCAAGGTGTGCACAGCCTCGGTGAAATGTGGCGAACGCCTTTAGCCTCATTGATGACCATTGCGGTATTGGGGTTAAGCTTAACACTGCCAGCGACGCTTTATTTAGTGGTTAAAAATGTCTCGCAAGTGAGCAGTGGCTTTGAAGATGCCGCAGAGATCTCGTTGTTCGTAAAAGAAACTATGAGCGAACAGCAAACGCAAACCCTTGTTAAGCGTTTAGCACTCTACCCTGAAGTAGATAAAGTGGAGTTTATATCAAAAGGCGATGCCCTCACTGAATTTAAACAAGTATCAGGATTTGGCCAAGCACTTGAATATTTAGATGCGAACCCGTTACCTGATGTTGTTATTGTTACGCCGACAGCACGATACCGTCAACCAAATACGGCAAAACAATTACTGCACAAGCTTGAAGGCGAAAGAGAAGTTGATTTTGGTAAACTCGATATTGCTTGGCTTGAGCGATTAAATGCACTTTTAAGTTTATTAAAAGAAAGCGTGATCACCATTGCTCTACTATTATTAACCTCCGTCACTCTGATCATTGGTAATACTATCCGCTTATCAATTATGGATAAGAAAGATGAAATTCAAGTGATGAAGTTAGTAGGGGCGACAAACACCTTTATTCATGCACCATTTTTATGGACAGGAATTTGGTACGGTATTATTGGCGGTTTGTTCTCTTTTATTTGTGTTGCATTAATGATGTGGTGGCTTGGTGCTGCTGTAAGTGATGTGGCGGGTGTTTATGAAACCAGCTTTGACTTAATTGGTTTAACACTCTCAGAGTTTGGCATTTTAGTCGCTCTTGCAACAGGCTTAGGATTTGTTGGTTCTTACCTATCAGTTAACCGCTACATAAAAGAAATTGAACCCGATAAAGTGTAACAATTCGTTGTTACACTGCTCTTTTAGCGATAAATAGTAGTCGCTGTTAATTTATCAAAATATCACTCCAAGCTAGAATTCATCGCTTATTCAGCGTGTTAGCGTAGACTAAAAATAGATACAAAAACCACTTGATTTGAACTTTAAAAAAGTTTTTAATTGAAGTTAGCACTCTCGCTTAAAGAGTGCTAAGATGGTTTCAAATGTTTATCACTGAGGTGAAAAATGAGTAAAGATTTATACGCAATGGCACTTACTGCAGGTCAACAGAGCGCAAGTATGGACGGCTACCTTCAAGCGGTTAGCACTATTCCTATGCTTGATGCAGAGAAAGAAAAGCAGTTGGCGACACGTCTTCAGGAAGAAGGTGATCTTGAAGCTGCGAAGCAACTCATTATGTCGCATCTACGCTTTGTTGCTCATATTGCGAAAAGCTATTCAGGTTATGGCTTACCGCAAGCTGATTTAATTCAGGAAGGTAACATCGGTCTGATGAAAGCGGTAAAACGTTTCGACCCAAGTGTAGGTGTTCGCTTAGTTTCATTCGCAGTACACTGGATCAAAGCTGAAATTCATGAATACGTACTTAAAAACTGGCGTATCGTGAAAGTTGCAACTACTAAAGCGCAACGTAAATTATTCTTCAACCTACGTAAAAACAAAAAACGTTTAGGTTGGTTTAACCAAGCTGAGGTTAGCACAGTTGCTAATGAGCTAGGTGTAAGTGAAAAAGAAGTACGTGAGATGGAATCACGTATGAGTGGCCAAGATATGGGCTTTGACTTAACGGGCGACGACAATGACGACGCACCGACAAGCACATACTCGCCAGTACAGTATTTAACAGATGGCAGTGCTGACCTTGCTGATGATATCGAAGAGCAGCAATGGCAAGAACAGTCTCATGCACGTTTATTCAGCGCCTTAAAAACCCTTGATGAACGTTCTCAAGACATCGTAAGTGCACGTTGGTTAGCTGACGATAAAGCGACATTACAAGAGCTTGCTGAGAAATATAACGTTTCAGCAGAGCGTGTTCGCCAGCTAGAAAAAACAGCAATGAAAAAACTGCAATCAGCGATGAGCTAATAGCAATCGCTATAGCAAACCATCTTTAGTAGACTACAAAGCCTCGCAAATGCGGGGCTTTTTGTTTTAAAGGACGCGGTATGTCACAGATTGATTATCAACATGTATTAGATGAAATCACAAAAGAAGTTCAACCATTACTGAGCCAAGGTAAGGTTGCTGATTATATTCCTGCGCTTGCAGAGGTTGAGCCAAACCAGTTTGCCATTGCTATTCATACAGTAGATGGGCAAACCTATTGCGCGGGTGATTGTAGTGCACGTTTTACAATTCAATCTGTTTCGAAAGTAATGACCTTAACTTTAGCACTTCAGCGTTATGGTGATGAGCTGTGGCAACGAGTTGGTAAAGAGCCATCAGGCACCGCTTTTAACTCACTTACACAGCTTGAGTTTGAACAGGGCATACCACGCAACCCATTTATTAATGCCGGTGCGATTGTCACCTGTGACGCGTTATATAGCCGTTTATCTGCGCCGATGCACTCTATGCTTGAGTCGTTTCGCCAGTTATCAGGAAATGCTCAGGTTGTTATTGATAAGAAAGTGGCAAACTCTGAATATGAGTTTCGTCATCGCAACGCCGCAATGGGGCATTTAATGAAGTCATTCGGCAACTTTAATAATGAAGTTGATGATGTGTTATGGGCTTACTTTAACTTCTGTGCCATAGAGTTAAACTGCGTAGAATTAGCAAAAGCTTACAATTACTTAGCAAACCAAGGTAAAGATGCCAATGGCCAAGAAGTACTCAGTGCAAGGCAAAATAAGCAGTTAAACTCGTTACTGTTTACCAGTGGTTTATACGATGCTGCAGGGGATTTTGGCTACCGTGTTGGTATGCCGGGTAAGTCAGGGGTATCTGGTACTATATTAGCTGTATTACCAAATCAATTTACTGTGGCTGTGTGGGCGCCAAGACTTAACTCGTATGGTAACTCAGTAGCTGGGATAGCGGCTCTTGAGCGTTTATCCCAGAAACTGGATATTTCGATTTTTTAGTTGCTGTTACTGATCCCAGTAAACTTGCTCTAAACAATCTTCACGTTCAGGTAAGCCACGAGATAAACGTGGCGAGTGCTGAACAAGTACTTCATAACTTGCACGGTTAGCGTATTTACTAATTTGTGCAAGCGATGAGTAGGTCATAGCAGGCTGCTGATGCTTCGCTGAGTTTGCCACATTAAGTTTGTGGTAAACGTTTGCTGATAAGTCATGTAGTACCGCGGCCAGAGCACAATCGCCTGCGCCATTGGTATTTTTAATACTATCTGGGCCGCCCATAAACGGTGCTGTGTGGCTGTAAGCACGAATTGGGTTTTGGCAGTCGTCTTTACGCATTGCGCGCGAAAATTCATAACGGTTAAAGTCAGCAATCGCGCCTGGTAATAACGGGTACTCTGTTTCACGCTTGAATGAGTCGTCTACGTAACCGGCCATAAATAAGCCTTTTTCGCCAGCCGTACAAATAACTAAATCAGTCCAATCTAGTGCTTTGTCGGCTGCCAGAAGCGGATCTTCAAAGCCAGTAATAGCAAGGCCTTCTTCTTCATTCATAGCAAGAATATCAACATGCTCCTTTACAAAGTCAGCCCACCAAGCAGGGTCTTGTTCAATTAGAAACTTAGTGCCAAGGGTTAAAACCACAGGCACACCTGCATCATTGGCATATTTCACTGCCTGCATGGTCGCTTCTGTCATGGTTTCATCACCTTGAGTACGCATTAGGTATGCGCTGATAACCAGTGCTGATGAATTCTCAATAAGTGCTTGATCTATTGATTCAGGGCGCAGGTGGTTCATAAGCCCCGCGCTGATTGCGAAGGTACGCTCACCAGTCTCGTCAATTAAGGTAAAACAACGACCAATTGGGCCATCTACAGGCTGAAGGTAGTCAAGGTCAACGCGGCTTGAGGTGTTACATAAAAAACGATATGCATAGCTGCCGATTTTGATATTTTCACTCATTACCCCTAACAACACTGAACGGTCGTCAGCTAGGGTAGAGTAGTTGTGCATGGTGTTACCAACCGTACCACCGGCAAACTCATAATCGATCATATTGTCGAGTTTTAGTCTGTCGTATAGCGCGTTGGTAATATCGTTATCGATCACTTGCGACATGCCACGGCGCAATTGAAATTCATCTAGGAAAGCTTGATCAACTTTCGCTTCAATATCTACCACAATTTGGTCGATACCCGTAATATAACTACGTTGTAGTCGGTCGGTTGAGTTAAGTTGATTCGTCAGTGGATCTTTGGCTTCCACCGGAAAATAATGTTTATGCCTGCGGCGTCCAGGAAATTTCATTTGCTACCCGTGTTGTAAGCTAAATAAAAAAAGCGCGAGATTATAGCGCAATATGGGTCCATTGAGCCATGAAAAAGCCACTAAATTTTGCGTTAATTTTTAAGTGTAGCAGTATTTATTGCCGACATTTTTCACTAACTAGGTATAATTACTCACAGTTTTACAAGATTTGTGTGATATATGAGCGAACAATTTAGCGACCAATATTGGATGGAAAAAGCATTAAACTACGCCAATGAAGCGGCTGCGATTAATGAAATTCCGGTTGGTGCTGTGCTGGTAAAAGACAATCAACTGATCTCCTATGGTTATAACCGCTCAATTATTGATAACGACCCATCCGCTCATGCTGAAATGATGGCAATCCGCGAAGCAGGTAAAGTACTTAATAACTATCGATTAATCGATTGCACCTTGTATGTAACGTTAGAGCCTTGTTCTATGTGCGCAGGTCTGTTGGTACATAGCCGTATTAAGCGATTGGTATTTGGTGCTAAAGATGCCAAAACGGGATCGGCAGGGTCAATTATGAATCTGCTGCAAGAACCTAGGCTTAATCATCAAGTTGAAGTAACCGGTGATGTTATGAGTGAGCAGTGTGGGGCGGTAATTTCAGCGTTTTTTAAGCGTCGTAGAGAAGAGAAAAAGGCGGCAAAGCAGGCTGCTCGCAACGCCTAGTTATACAACCGGCGTTGCAGGGACTTGTGCTTCCATTAACTGCATCGCAAATAAGCGGCGACGCCAAATAACTTTCTTGTGTGTATTACGTAGCATGATACGACGGCGGGTCGCCGTTGAGTAAATAACATTACGCTTGAACTTATGTGTCGTACGTCTTCTTTTTAACATGAGTGCTCCTTAAGTGAGAGTAAAGCATGGCATGGTCCATTCCATTTCTAATAAAAGATAATGATCATTTGATGACAAGTAAACAGATTTCGGTGCTTGAAGTTAGTTGTTTTCTAATTCTTGCTGCTCTGAGTTGGTTTGTTGCGTGTTGTCATTTGGCTTTGGCTCGCTTGCTTGCGCTTCAGGTTGAGCTTCTTCAGTGCTTTGTTCTTTTTCGCTTGGGTTAGCAATCGCATCATTTTCATCAAGCCAAACCAGTGCGTCGTAATAGCGACGGATATTATCAACGTACTTTACTGCAACATCGCCACGGGCATAACCATATTTGGTTTTTCGATAGTAACGCTTTTTAATTAAAAGCGGTAAGCGCTTTTTAACATCAGCCCATTTATCTGGGCTTGCACCTTCTTGCTCGGTAATAATACGTGCGTCGTTGACGTGTCCCCAGCCAACATTGTAAGAGGCTAAGGCAAACCAGGTTCTGTCGGGCTGCGGAATGCGTTCAGGGATCCAAGAAATCACTTTGGCAAGATACTGGGCACCGCCTTTAATATTTTGCTCAGGCTCTAGTCGATTTGTTACGCCGACCTGTTTTGCTGTTGCTTGGGTTAGCATCATTATGCCACGTACACCGGTTGGTGACTTAGCCCTTGGGTTCCACATTGATTCTTGATAACTCAAAGCTGCCAGTAATCGCCAGTCTATGTTACCTGCGTATTGCTCAAACCAAGGTTGGTATTTAGGTAAGGTGTCTTTTATTGCTTCGATATAAGCAAGTGTGTTCACATAGTTAAACTGACGAACATGGCCGAAGTATTTTTCTTCTAACACATAAAGCTGGTTGCTTTTTTTCACGTCGCCAAAAAATGGCACCATCAAGGCATATAAAGAGTCGTCACCATCTTTTCTTAGTAACCAAGCGATAGGGTCGTTACGGGTAACCGAAAAGCCGATACTCAAATTTGGGTGATAGCGGCGAAACAGCGATAAGGTGTGTGAATCTGCTAGGGTGTAATCAATTTCACCGTCGATAACTGCTTGCAGAAGCTCTTCTTCATCCATGTCTTCTGTTTCGTTCCAGCTAAGTTCAGGATGCAATTGTTTTAATTGCTGTAGTGCCAACGAGTGGCTGCTTTTGGCTAAAACAGTGAGATTACCGGTTAAATCCTCAAACTCTCGAGGGCGAGTACGGCCTTGTTTATAAACTAATTTTTGGCTAATTGTTCGGTAGGTTGGGCCAAATCGATAATGCTCTGCCCGAATCGTATTATAGGTAAGACCTGAAGCTATAATATCTAAATCGCCACTTTCTAAGCGTGCGAACATATCGGATAGATTAAAAAAAGGCACCATCTCGAGCTCTACACCAACATAGTCAGCAAACTCTTGGGCAAGCTCATATTCAAAGCCTTGCACACCTTGTGGAGCCTGATAGTAGTTACTCGCGCCAGCTAATGTGCCTACTCTAATTTTGTTCTGTGCCTTGATATGAGCAAGTTGCGACGGTTGCTGTTGCATATCACACGCACATAACATGAGCACTAAACTAAAAATAGCGAGTAACTTTTGCATAGATTATAAATGCCCCTTAAACCATTACCTTAGTGTTATAACAAAACTTCTAAGCCACGTCACTTGGCGAATAGTTTTAGTTATCTATTTAAAAATTAATAACTATAACAAGGCTGCTAGCAGATAAGTCATACAGAACAAGAACCTGCGAAGAAATAAGGACGACTAAGATAGTTAATTGCTGCAACCATAAAAGCGGTTATGAAGATTATTTAAATAAAAGCGTAATTTTGAGTTAAATCTAGACGTTATTTGCACTATAATATGCGCCTAAAATATCGTTCAATCCCTAACCCCGGATGAAAATACCTATGTTGATCCTTCGTGGTGCACCAGCACTTTCCGATTTTAGAGTTCAGAAAATTTTAGCGCGTTGCCAACAGGCACAACTTCCAGTCACTGACGTTTATGCTGAGTTCATGCATTTTGCTGATCTTACAGCCGAGCTTTCAGCTGATGAGCAAACCAAGCTGGAAAAACTGCTTACTTATGGTCCAACAATTGCTGAGCATACCCCTGCGGGCACGTTAATTCTTGTAACGCCGCGTCCAGGTACTATCTCGCCTTGGGCATCAAAAGCAACTGACATCGCACATAACTGTGGCTTAAGCCAAGTTCACCGTGTTGAGCGTGGTATTGCATACTACGTAGAAGGTAATTTATCAGCTGAGCAAACAGCTGAAGTTGCAGCGTTATTACATGACCGTATGACTGAAGCAACGCACGCGGATATGGCTGATGCAGCTAAATTATTCCGTCACGATGAGCCGCGTCCAATGTCATCAGTTGACATTTTAGGTGGTGGCCGTGAAGCGCTTGCTAAAGCAAACGTGGAGCAAGGTTTTGCGCTTGCAGATGACGAAATTGATTACTTGGTAGAAAACTTCCAAAAGTTAGGGCGTAACCCGAACGACATCGAATTATTCATGTTTGCGCAAGCAAACTCTGAGCATTGTCGTCACAAAATATTTAACGCCGATTGGACAATTGATGGCATCGAACAGCCAAAATCATTGTTCAAAATGATCAAAAACACTTACGAGCAAAACCCTGAAAACGTACTATCTGCATATAAAGATAACGCAGCGGTAATGAAGGGTTCGTTAGCAGGTCGTTTCTTCCCTAATGTTGAAGGTGAGTACGCGTACCATCAAGAAAACATCGAAATCTTGATGAAAGTTGAAACTCACAACCACCCAACAGCGATTGCGCCATTCTCTGGTGCATCAACAGGTTCTGGTGGTGAGATCCGTGATGAAGGTGCAACAGGCCGCGGCTCTAAACCTAAAGCTGGTTTAGTTGGCTTCACTGTATCTAACCTACGTATTCCTGGTTACGAGCAGCCATGGGAAACAGACTTCGGTAAGCCTGGTCGTATCGTTAATGCACTTGATATCATGACTGAAGGTCCATTAGGGGGCGCGGCATTCAATAACGAATTTGGTCGCCCTAACTTACTTGGTTACTTCCGTACATACGAAGAGAAAGTATCAAGCCATAACGGTGAAGAAGTACGTGGTTACCACAAGCCAATCATGCTTGCCGGTGGTTTAGGTAACATTCGTTCTGAACATGTTCAAAAAGGTGAAATCCCTGTAGGTGCTAAGCTAATTGCACTAGGTGGTCCGGCAATGAACATCGGTCTTGGTGGTGGTGCTGCGTCTAGTATGACTTCAGGTCAATCAAACGAAGACTTAGACTTTGCATCGGTACAGCGTGAAAACCCAGAAATGGAACGTCGTTGTCAGGAAGTTATCGATAAATGTTGGCAGCTAGGTGATGCAAACCCAATCGCTTTCATCCACGATGTGGGTGCAGGTGGTCTTTCAAACGCATTCCCTGAGCTTGTAGACGACGGTGGTCGTGGTGGTAAATTCCAACTTCGTGACATTCCAAACGATGAGCCGGGTATGGCACCACACGAAATTTGGTGTAACGAATCTCAAGAGCGTTACGTATTAGCTGTTGCAGCAGAAGACTTCGCGCGCTTCGAAGCAATCTGTAAACGTGAGCGTGCAGAATACGCTGTTATTGGTGAAGCAACAGAAGAGCGTCACTTAACGGTTGAAGATAGCCACTTCGGTAACAACCCAGTTGATCTTCCGCTTGATGTTTTACTTGGTAAAGCACCAAAAATGCATCGTGAAGTTGAATCGAAAAAAGCGCAATCTCAACCATTAGACGTTGCTAACATTGATGCTGCAGACGCTGCACAGCGTTTATTACGCTTACCAACGATTGCTGAGAAAACATTCTTAATCACCATTGGTGACCGTACGGTAACGGGTTTAGTTGCGCGTGACCAAATGGTAGGTCCTTGGCAGGTGCCAGTAGCAAACTGTGCGGTAACAGCCGCTGCGTTTGATACTTACCACGGTGAAGCAATGTCATTAGGTGAACGTACTCCAGCTGCACTTTTAAACTACGGTGCTTCTGCTCGTTTAGCTGTGGCTGAGTCACTAACGAACATCGCGTGTGCGAACATTGGTGGCCTTGAAAATATCAAGCTATCTGCAAACTGGATGGCTGCAGCAGGCCACCCAGGCGAAGATGCGGGTCTTTACGAAGCTGTAAAAGCGGTAGGTGAAGAGCTTTGTCCGGCGCTCGGTTTAACTATTCCTGTGGGTAAAGACTCAATGTCGATGAAAACTCAATGGGATGAAAACGGCGAGCAAAAATCGGTTACTGCACCATTATCATTGATCATTACTGCCTTTGGTCGTGTTGAAGATGTGCGTAAAACCGTAACGCCACAGCTACGTACTGATAAAGGTGAGTCATCACTATTATTAGTTGATTTAGGTGCGGGTCAAAACCGTATGGGCGCATCAAGCCTTGCACAGGTTTATAAGCAACTAGGGGATGTAACGCCTGACGTTGATAACCCTGTATTATTAAAAGGCTTCTACGAAGCAATGCAAGCGCTTGTTGCTGATAACAAGCTACTTGCTTACCATGACCGTTCAGACGGTGGTTTATTCACTACGGTTGCTGAAATGGCATTTGCTGGTCACACGGGTGTTACTGTTGACCTTGCTGGCTTAACAGGTTCAGACATCGAAGCGCTTTACAATGAAGAGCTAGGTGCGGTTATCCAAGTGGCAAACGCTGACTTAGACGCAGTTAAAGCCGTTCTTGCAGACCATGGCTTAGCAGCTATCAGCCATGAAATTGGCGCACTAAACGCTGATGATCGTGTGGTATTCACTCGTGGTGATGATGTGGTTCTTAACCACACGCGTACTGAGCTTCGTACTATGTGGGCAGAAACAACTTACCAAATGCAAGCACGTCGCGATAACCCTGAGTGTGCTAAGCAAGAGTTTGACGCTAAGTTTGACGCAAAAGACCCTGGTCTTAATGTAAAACTAAACTTTGACTTAAACGAAGATGTTGCAGCGCCTTACATTGCAACAGGTGCGAAGCCGAAAATGGCGATTCTACGTGAGCAAGGCGTTAACTCTCACTTAGAAATGGCTGCGGCATTTAACCGTGCAGGCTTTGCTGCGGTTGACGTGCACATGAGCGACATTCTTGAAGGTCGTTTAACACTTGAGCAATTTAAAGGCTTAGTGGCATGTGGTGGTTTCTCTTACGGTGACGTATTAGGTGCAGGTGAAGGCTGGGCTAAGTCAATCCTATTTAATGAGATGGCGCGTGAGCAGTTCCAAAGCTTCTTCCACCGCGAAGATACATTCAGCTTAGGTGTGTGTAATGGCTGTCAAATGCTTTCAACATTGAAAGAATTGATCCCGGGCACTGAGCACTGGCCTCGTTTCGTAACGAATAAGTCAGAGCGTTTTGAAGCTCGCTTTAGCCTTGTAGAAGTACAAGAAAACCCATCGGTATTCTTTAACGGTATGGCAGGTTCACGTATGCCTATCGCTGTTTCTCACGGTGAAGGTCATGCTGAGTTCGCAAACGGTGATGCAGTTAAAGCAGCGCTTGAATCAGGTACTGTGGCAGTGAAGTTTGTTGATAACTACGGTAACCCAACAACGCAATACCCAGCTAACCCGAATGGCTCGCCAGAAGGTATCACAGGTATTACCTCAACTGATGGCCGTGCAACGGTTATGATGCCGCACCCAGAGCGTGTATTCCGTACTGTTGCTAACTCATGGCACCCAGATGAGTGGACTGAGGATAGCCCATGGATGCGTATGTTCCGCAACGCTCGTAAAAACGTTGGCTAGAACTTAATTGTGTGCCTAGCTATACAAGCTAGGTTCATACAAACCGTTTAAACTAAAAAGGCTGCACTATCATGTGTGGCCTTTTTGTTTATAATGATCTGAGAAGCGAGAAGCGAGAAGCGAGAAGCGAGAAG
>NZ_LKDX01000069.1:0-13522 GCF_001401795.1 Pseudoalteromonas sp. P1-26
AGGTGCTAGGTGCTAGGTGCTAGGTGCTAGGTGCTAGGTGCTAGGTGCTAGGTGCTAGGTGCTAGGTGCTAACAGCATAGTGTTGGTTTTAGATTCGTAAAGAGGGCTCCCTACCCAATCGACTTTTTTCGGCGTTAAAACGCCTCCTACAACTCGCATCTCGTCCCTCGAAACTCGTACCTTTACTCTTTCTAACTCGCTAACTTTGAATCTGATAGCTGATGGCTCCAAGCGTTGGGTATCGCTCCGCTCTTCCCAACCTACGAGTTAATGAATCAAGCACTGTAAGTCGTCATTTATAGCGACACATAATCGCTAACATTGACGGGCTAAAGCCCGACCTACGACTCACCCGTTGGTTTAAGAAACATCGCGCGAAATAAATTTCACGCCTACGGATGAGCATTTCAATTTAACTATGTGCTGGCACAATCCAATCTGACTTCTGACGACTGATATCTAATATCTCTTTTTTCGGCGCTAAAACGCCTCCTACAACTCGCATCTCGCAAACTTTCCCCTTTACTCTTTACCCTTGTAACTCGCTAACTTTGAATCTGATAGCTGACGGCTGAAAGCTGATAGCTTTAGTTTAAGATCAAAAAAGCCGCGGTGATGGGCGTACCGCGGCTTTGCCTAACTTGAAAAATTAGTTTGCTGGGTTATTTCCAGCTTCTCATCTTATGGCCTTTTAAGGCGTAGAATAAAATGAATACATAACTTGGGATCATCACAATGTAAGCGCCTTGTGCACCAAGGCCTGCTACGTTTCCTAAACCGATTAATAATGGGCCTAGTGCACCACCAGCAATACCCATGATCAATAACCCTGATGCAGTGCCTGTTAAGCGACCTAAGCCAGCTAAAGCTAGTGGCCAAATTGCAGGCCAAACCATGGCATTAGCAAAGCCTAATAACGCAATGCATAACAATGGGTCTGGTAATTGTGGGCCACCAAATGGCACTAATAATAGATTTGAAATAATAAACGAGTCATTGCTACCAAGTACCACTAACATCACGGTGATAATACCAGCAATACCCGACATTAATAACGCTGTTTGTTGGCTCATAAAGCGTGGAATAGTCAAAATACCAATCGCGTAACCAATCAACATACACGCCATAGTGTAAGAGGTCATAACTGAGTAGTCGGCAACGCCAATTTGTAAAGCGTACGAGCCAATGGTATCTGCTGCAATAACTTCAACAGCAACGTATAAAGCAATACCCACTACACCTAAAACTAAGTGAGGGTGTGCTAGGGTTTCTTTAATTTCACCTTTACCGTTTGATGTTTCGTCTTCATCAAACACTAAATCAGGTAATGGTGCAAATTTCGCAAAGGCGGCAAATAACATGATTAAAGCAGCAATCAACACATAAGGCATGATAAGGCTATTTGCCATAATGTCTTTTTGCTCTTGTGATAATTTACCTGCACCATCAACAACACCGCTTACTACTACAGCTGCAAAAATCACCGGCACGATAACACCCGCAAATTTGTTTAATAAGCCCATGATACACACGCGCACAGCGGCTGATTTTTCAGAGCCCATTTTCACCACGTATGGGTTAACAGCGGTTTGTAGCACGGTTTGTCCAACACCTATCATTAACTGTGCGAACAAGAAAATTTCGATCATTTGCAGTTTCGCAGCCGGAATATACATCAGCGCCGATAAAGCCATAATCGCACAGCCAATCGCCATACCATTCTTATAACCAACGCGCTTGATCAGCATAGCCGACGGGATACCGGCAACTGTTACCGCAATATAAAAAGAAGAGATGATAAACGAAGCTTGTAACGGCGAAAGCTCAAGCATTTGCTGCAAAAATGGTGTAATTGCACCATTAAGCCACGTTATACACCCTAAGATAAAAAACATTGAGCCAGCCAATACCATTGGCAGCCAGATGCTTTGTTTTGTGTTGTTGTCACACTCAACCGTTGCTTCCATAATTGTTCTCTTAGTTTAATTATTTTTATTTGGTTGGAATCTAGTATACAACTCAACAGAGCTGTTCAATTTCCATACCAATCACAAAAATTTAATCATACACTAACAAAAATGACAGCGCTATCATTTTGCGTTCATATAAGTGCAAAAAAGCCGCAGCTAATTGCTTAGCTGCGGCTTAAACTAAATAGTAACAACTAGTTAGGTGTTATTTACCAATTGCTTCTTTTGCAAACAAATGTTTAATGGGGCCAAGGCTGTCTACAAGGCTTAAACCAACACCACGTACAAGCTTTTTCAGTGGATTAGCGCCCGCAAATAGCTCTTTTAAGCCTTGCATCATGGCAATATGTTTTTGTGCATCAAGCTTACGAGTACGTTCATAATCACGCAGCGTGCGTGCACTTGCAAACTCGCCTTGCTCATTACTTAATAGCTCAATTAAATAAGCAGCGTCTTTTAGGCCAAGGTTCATACCTAAACCAGCTAATGGATGAATGGTATGCGCTGCATCGCCCATTAATACTACTTTGCCCGACACCCACTGCTGGGCATAACGCATCTTAAGTGGAAACGCCATGCGCTCACTTTGCACTTCACATAAACCACATTGGCCATCAAGGGCTGCCATAACCGCTTTATTAAAGTTGCTATCATCAAGCGCTAAAAGTGTGTCGCAATGCTCAGGGCTTGTTGACCAAACAATTGAGTGCGTATGGTTATCTGGCAAGGGTAAAAACGCCAGCGGCCCGGTTGGTAAAAACACTTGGCGTGCTGTGTTGTTATGCTCATCAGCGGTTTTAACCGTGGCAACAATGGCGTGATGGTCATAATCTTTGAAGGTAATTGGCATGTTGAACTGCTTGCGAATAGCCGAGTTAGCCCCATCAGCCGCTACTAATAATTTAGCAATCACAGGCTCGCCGCTTTCAAGAGTAATAAACACATCAGAGTCAGTTTGATGAATTTGCTGATAGCGGGTTTCGAACAGTAAAGTAGCATTACTTTGCTTTTCAAGTTCGCTAATTAAAGCGTAGCGAATAATATCGTTTTCGACGATATGACCCAGCTGCGGCAAATCGAGATCGTTATGATCAAAATGAATTTTACCAAAGCTGTCTTGATCACGTACATCCATCGACGTATACGGTGTAGCACGTTGTTTAATGATCTCTGGCCATACATTTAAAGACTCGAATAAGCCCTGACTAGCTAAGCTCAATGCGCTCACGCGAAGTGCGTAATCATCACCCGGTAAGGTTTGATTTTTACTCGCATCAATCACCACAACGCTGATATCTGCTTTTGCTAAACCAAGTGCTAGCATAAGGCCAACACAGCCACCACCGACAATACAAACTTGTGCTTGTTTCATATCCGTTTACCTTGCTTAACCTGACCCATAAGCTGTTTTGCCAGCGGGGTTTTTAACGAGGAGAATAAATCCATTGAGAAAAGGCCAATGCTGCGACCAAGCGCGAGCAATCGTGATGAGTTAGAGAACAAACGCACTAGGCTGTCTGTGAGTGTCATCACGGTAGTAATATCTTTACTGCGAGTTTGGCTGTAATTACGCGTAAAAGCGTAATCACCAAGGTCGCTTCGGTTTGCCATATCACACAATAATTGCACATCACGTAGGCCTAAATTAAAGCCCTGCCCTGCGATTGGGTGAATAGCATGCCCTGCATTACCAATTAATACCGTACGGTGGCTGCTCAGTGATTCTGCTTTACCGTACACAAGCGGATAACTTGCGCGCATACCCACTTTACTAAATGCGCCGCCGCAGTAACCAAATGCTTTTTGTAACGCAGCTAAAAAGGCATCGTCTTCAAGCGCCATAGTGTGCTCAATTTGCTCAGGCTCCATGCACCACACCAGTGAATATCGGTTATTACTCATTGGCAACAGTGCCATTGGGCCGTGCTCAGTAAAACGCTCAAAGGCATGATTATGATGACCGCCAGCCACTTCGATGTTGGCAATAATCGCCGCTTGCTGATATGCGCGGGTATTAAATTCAATATTAGCCAGTTTACGGCTTTGCGAATGAGCGCCATCAGCAATCACCACAAGCTTTGCGCTTAACTGCTCGCCCGAGCTCAGCGTGATGTTGGCAAAATCGCTTTGGTATTCAAGCTTGGCAACCGTATTAGGGCAAAACAAACTAACATCAGTACGCGTAAGTTGCTGATGAAGGCTGCGCCCAAATGGGTTCACTTCGACCACATAACCAAGGGCATCATGACCATATTCTTGGCAATCAATATGCGTTTTACCAAAATGACCACGATCAGACACAGTGACTTTTTTAATCGCTGCCGCAAATGGTGCTTGGCAATCAAACGCATTGATTGATTTTAAGTACTGAACAGACTGCTGAGCCAGCGCAATGCTTCTATCATCAAAGCTTGGATGATAGTTTGCGCTCACTTCATTTGCTTCAATTACAGCGATTGATAACTGCTTATTGCTCTGTTTTAGGCCTAGGGCACAACTTGCACCTGCCATTCCACCGCCGATAATGACAACATCAAACTGCTTTGCCACGCTTGCTCCTAGCCTTTGTTTGCTTGCATCACTGCTTCAATGTCACTAATGGTTTTAGGAACCGAAATGGTCAGGTTTTCATGGCCATCTTTAGTGACAAGTAAGTTATCTTCGATACGAATACCGATGCCTTTATATTGCTCTGGTGCTTTTGCATCTTCGCTAATATATAAACCCGGTTCGATTGTGAGCACCATGCCCGGCTCAAATACGCGCTCTTTTTCATCAAGCTTATATTCGCCAACATCGTGTACGTCTAACCCTAACCAATGACCAAGGCCATGCATGTAAAATGCTTTGCACGCTTGGTTTGCCATTAGCTCATCAAGCTCACCGGTTAAAATGCCTAAATCAATAAGCCCTTGCGTTAATACCGTTGAGGCCAGTTCATTCGCTTTCGATAAACTACCGCCTGGCTTTACTTGGCTGAATGCTGCTTCTTGAGCTGCTAATACAATGTTGTAAAGCGCTGCTTGAGGTTCGCTAAACTTGCCATTGATTGGGAAAGTACGTGTGATATCTGCCGCATAACCTTCAAGTTCACAGCCAGAATCAATTAACACTAAATCGCCATCTTTTAGCTCAGCGTCATTTTGTGTGTAGTGCAAAATGTTAGCGTTATCGCCACTGCCGACTATCGTGCCATAAGCAGGATGACGGGCACCATTCATTGCATAATGGTGATGAAGCTCTGCTTCTAATTGGTATTCAGTTGCGCCTGGTTTGGCAAACTGCATCGCGCGAATATGGCCTTGTGCACTAATTTCACAAGCTGTACGCATAATGTTTAATTCTGCGTCAGATTTAAACAAACGCATTTCATGCACTAAACCACGAATATCTTTAATGGTATGCGGTGCTTTATAGCCTTTTTTAGGTGCGCCGCGAAGTGTGTTTAATAAGTCCCAAACCTTTGCATCGAAATTTGCGTAAGTGCCTTGTGCATAAAATAAAATCTGCTGGCCGTTCACCAAATCTAATAATTGTTCATCTAGTTCACTAAGTGGGCAAGTTGCGTCGAATAAGTACTCTGATTTAGCTTTTTCGAAGCCAATTCTACGGCCATGCCAAATTTCAGCTAGTTTATCTTTATTACGGCAAATAAGCGTACTTGGTGTATCGCTTGACGGGCAAAGCACTAAAACTGCATCTGGTTCGTTAAACCCTGTTAGGTAGAAAAAGTCACTGTCTTGGCGAAATGCATATTCAGTATCACGGCTACGTGTTACTTCTCCAGCCGCAGGAATAATAGCCACGCTATTTTTATCCATCATAGCAAGCAAGCGCTCGCGGCGGGCTTTAAATTCAGCTTTATCTATTGCAATAGACGACATGCTAAACCTCTGTAATTTGATTAGTGAAGGGTCTTCTTAGGGTTTTTATCTGCAGGCTCTTTGCCTAATTCAGCAAAACATAAAAGCGCAGAAACACGCACATACTCAATCACTTCGTGGAGTGCTTGGCTGTCTTCTTCGGTCTCTTCAAACATGGTGTCTAGGCGGGTAATTTCACTAAAATCGCTGATCACTTCTTTCACGTCAGCAGATAACTTGCCGTAATCTTTTTGTTTTAAACCAAAACCAAGCATAAAACCCGATACCCAAGATACTAAGCCATTGGCTAAATCGATCAGTGTTTCGTCGTCGCTTGGTAAGAATAGGTCAAACTGAAATTCTTCATCGCTAAAGCTGGCAACAACCTGAGAATACACATCAGCAAAAAATGCTTTTAAATCTTTATTGAAGGCTAAGCCATCATTGAATACATCGCTTAATAAACCTAAGTATTCGTCGGCTTCGATATTGATGCCACAGGCTAATAAACCACTGATCACACCATGGGCTTCGGCTGGTGCGACAAAAATTTCATTCTTTTCTAATAACAATTGGGCTTGTTGGTAATCAGGTAACGTGCTCATAACTTTTTCTTTGTTCGGCTAAGTAACGCCATGCTACCACTCGATAAATCGCAACTCCAATTAATTGTATGATTGAGGTCAAAAAGCAATCTGAAAAGTAAATAAGCAGTTAAAGGTGGGGAAAAACTACCCGAACGATCCGCTTTTTTTACTTCTATGGTTTAAGGATTGAAACTTGTCTTATATACTGAAGGTGTTCCCTAGGGTGCAGGAGCTTGGTTAAGTCCCTGAGCCGATAAATTTTATGTTAGGGTTTCTGTTCGTTTACTATTGTGCAAGCTCGGCATGTACCGAGAAGCCTACGGTAGACCGCAGATCCCCGCCCTGAAACCTCAAGGTTTCAGGACTGACACCGGGCACCGCATACTTGGGGAACACTATCAGCTATCAGCTATCGAAAATCTTCCATGTAGTTTTTCTTTTATACAAGAGCTTATTATTCTTATTCGCGCGAAATAAATTTCACGCCTACGGTACTATTTAGTTTCAAGTTTCAAGTTTCAAGTTTCAAGTTTCAAGTTTCAAGTTTCAAGTTATCAATACTTTCCTTATATTTCCCTTTTACAAGAAATTTTAGTTTTCGGCGTTGAAACGCCTCCTACATCTCGGCAGTCGTTAACTTTACTCTTCCCCCTTGCTAACTTGTTTGTTTTTCTGATAGCTGAAAGCTGATAGCTCCTGTATGTTGGGTTTCGCTCTGCTCTAACCAACCTACGAGCTAATGAGTCAAGCACTGTAGGTCGTCATTTATGGCGACACATAATCGCTAACATTGACGGGCTAAAGCCCGACCTACGTCTTACCCGTTATTTAAGAAATATCGCGCGAAATAAATTTCACGCCTACAGTACCGGGTTTAGCCATAGCAATGTGCGGGCACAATCTAATCTAACGTCTAACCACTGATATCTAATATCTCCATTTTTTTCGACGTTAAAACGCCTCCTACAACTCGTATCTCGTCCCTCGAAACTCGCACCTTTCCCCTCGCTAACTTTATTCTTTTAAAACAAAAACGCGGGATAAATCCGCCGCCACTCGTTACCTGTAGCAGCGGGTTTACCCCGCGTCCTAGAACCTAGCTCCTAGCGCCTAGTCCCAACCAAGCGCTAACTGTTAACTTCGAGCCCTACTTAAACCACCCTTGAAAACGCTCCATTAATAGATAATTAACTGGCACTAATAGCAAGGTGATAAGCGTTGCGAAGATAATCCCAAAACCAAGGCTTACTGCCATTGGAATAAGGAATTGTGCTTGCGTTGCTTTTTCAAATAACAGCGGCATTAAGCCAATAAAGGTGGTTAAACTGGTTAGCATAACAGGGCGAAAACGTGCCGCACCGGCAAGCTTAACGGTTTCAAGTAAATCACCGCCCTCTTCACGTTTCTTATTGATAAAATCAACCAGTACCAAAGAGTCATTCACTACAACACCTATCAGGGCTAACATGCCAAGTAAGCTCATAATGGTTAACTCCATGCCCATTACCCAGTGGCCCATTACCGCACCTATCATGCCAAACGGAATAACACTCATCACAATTAATGGCTGTAAGTATGATTTAAACGGTATCGCTAATAACGCATAAATAATAAAGAATACAAACACGAGGCCCCAAGCCAATGAACCAAATGACTCTCGCTGCTCTTTGGCTTCACCTTCGAGAGAGTAATCAACCCCTGGGTATTGCACCATGAGCTCATCTAAGTAGGTTTTTAAATCTGCTTGCAGTACCGTCATATTGGTATTTGATTTTTCAACATCGGCTGTCACATTCAACGTGCGATAGCGATCAATACGATAAATAGACGATGGACTTTGCCCCGGTACTAAGGTCGCCACATGCGACAATGGCACTGTGCCACCCGTTGGGGTTTTAATTAAAATATCGGTTAAATCAGCAACTGAGCGACGTTCTTCAATTGGCAAACGCACCATTACACGCACATCATCACGACCACGTTGAATACGTTGAACTTGCGCACCAAAGAAGGAATTACGCACTTGCTGTGATACATCAACACGGTTTAAACCAAGCGCTAAACCTTGCTCTGTTAGCTCAATTTGCAGCTCGTCTTTACCATCTGACATGCTATCAGCAATTTCGTACACAGTTGGGTAAGTTGCTAAACGCTCTTTTACCTTTTCTGCCACAGCTTCAAGGGTGTCGATTGAGCTGCCACTTAGCTGCACATCAATAGGATCTGAACTGCGACCAAATTCAGCACGGAAAGTCACACTCTCTGCGCCCGGTATAATACCAATAAGGTCACGCCATTCACTGGCAAGCTCTCGAGAGCCGATATCTGATTCACGTTTTTCGGCTGGTGTGATTTCAAAGCGCACACTACCTGTATTTGACGAACCACCACGGCCACCCGTGGTTGCCAAAATATTTAAAATCACGCTTTGACCATCTTCATCGCGATACTTGTCTTGTAGCTCTTTGGCCTTCTCTGACATATCGATGATGTACTTGTTGGTCACTTCAAACGGTGTTCCAGCAGGGAATGTTAGCTCTGCGCGAACGGTTTCACTTGGTATACGTGGGAAGAATATAAACTTCGTCCAACCGCTGGTGATCAGGGTCAAAATGATGAAGAAAACCCCTACGAACAAGCTGACAGTTGCTAATTTATTCTTTAGTGCAACATTTAGTAGCGGCTGATAGTACTTCATAATGGCGTGTTCAAAGCCATCGGCAAAACGCTGCTGAAACTGCTGCAGTTTTGACGGATTACTTTTTTCACTTCGTAGTTTTAAGTACTTTAAGTGAGCCGGCAGAACAAATTTAGACTCTATTAAAGAGAACAGTAATACCGGAATAACGACAACAGGAATTTGCGCAAATAAGGCACCACGGTTACCTTCGATAAAGGCTAATGGTAAAAATGCAGCAACCGTTGTAAGTACACCAAAGGTAACGGGTGTCGCAACTTCTTGCGTACCACGAATAGCAGCTTGCTCACCACTTTCGGCTGTTTTTAGGTGGGTGTAGACATTTTCACCGGTCACAATGGCATCATCAACAACAATACCAAGTACCAAAATAAAACCAAATAAACTCATTACATTAAGCGTAATACCAAAAATTGGCATTGCTAAAAACGCGCCCATGAATGACACAGGGATACCAATAAACACCCAAAACGCAATGGCAGGACGCAAGAACAAGGTAAGTAATGCAAGAACTAAAATACCACCTTGAATAGCATTGGTTGTCAGTGTAGCAATACGGCTTTTCACGATTTCAGAGTCGTCATCCCAAAAGCTTAACTCAAACCCTTCAGGTAGCTGGCTTTGATGCTCGGTAATGTAATTTTTTACCGCATCAGCAACTTCAATCGCACTTTGCGGACCAATACGGTACACATCAATAAACGCCGCTTGCTTACCATTGAATCGCGTGCGAACTGGGGTTTCTTCGAAGTCATCAGTAATACGAGCAATGTCACCTAGGCGAATAATGGTACCATCAGCTTGGTACTTCACCACAACTTGGGCAAACTCATCTTTACGATAGGCTTGGCCTTTTGAGCGAATGAGTACATCACCCCCTTGTGTTTTTAAGTTACCTGCAGAAACATCGGTACTTGAATTACTAATTGCTGAAGAAATGTCCGATAAGCGTAAATCATATTGGCGTAATGTATCTTGGCTTACTTCAATAGCAATTTCGTAATCACGCACCCCACTTAGCTCTACCTGAGTGATTTCTGGCAAGCGTAATAAGTCATCACGTACCTGCTCGGCGTATTCTAAAGTTTCTTTTTCGCCGTATTCACTCGACACGGTTACCGCTATTACTTCACGAGTGCGCTGTGCAAGGGCTACAACTGGTTTTTCGGCATCAACCGGAAAAGTGTTAATGGCATCAACCCGGCTTTTTATATCGGCTAATAGCTCCCGTGGGTCATAGCCGGTATCTACTTCAATTGATACCGAGGCAGAGCCTTCTGATGAGCGGCTAGTAATACGCTTGATCCCTTCGAGATCTTGCACCGCTTCTTCAATACGGATAGCGACACCTTTTTCAACATCTTCAGGTGTTGAGCCACGTAAGGTCACGCTAACACTGATACGGTCTGCTTCAAATGAAGGGAACACTTCGAGTGGTATTTGCGTCGAAACGCTAAATAGCCCCGCTAATAAAATGCTGATCAGCAATAAGTTTGCTGCAACATGATTCTTTGTAAACCAAGCGATCATTATTGCGCTCCTTGCTCTTTAGGCGGCTCTTGATTGCTTGGGCGCTGTGCTTTACCACGCGTAGCTTGATATGCTTCACTACCCATAACGGTAACTTGTGTACCTGAGCTAACTTGTCCAAGCGGAGTAATCACTAAGTGTTCTCCTGCTGATAAGCCTTCGGCAACCATAGCTTGAGTCGCGTTTTGCCAAGCCAGTGAGATGTTTTTACGACGTAATACACCTTGCTCTTCAATATAAACGTACGTGCCTTGGTAAATTGCGCTGTTTGGGATCACAATGGCATTTTCAACCGCTTTGCCGGTAATTTGCGCTTTGATGTACTGACCAATTTTAATTGGATACTGATTCGCAGAAGTGGCTTTGTAAGGGTCATTAATTTGTGCAACCACGTAAAGCTGCTGCGCGCTTTCATCAATGGCCCCTTCGGTGCGAATAACTTGACCTTGCCATTGCTGTTTACCAACAAGATCTGAGCTAAATTTAACGAGTGAACCTGCGCTATTTTTAGCACCATCACGAAATTGTTCTGGTAAGTTAATGAACGGCAGATCTTTATTTTTGATTGGTAAGCGAATTTCAACACGGTCAATCGCATAAATGCTGGCAAGTTCCATGTTATTACTCACCACTTGGCCTAAATCTACGCTGCGGCTTAAAACTCGCCCCGCGTATGGAGCAGTTATTTTTGTACGCTCTAAATCAAGTTTGGCTTTTTCAAGCGTCGCTTGGGCAGACAATACACTTGCCTCGGCTGCTGCAAGTTGTGGCTTACGCAATACCAGGCTACTTGCTTGTTCACCCTTGCCTAAGCGCTCCCAATCAGTAATAGCTTGACGACCACGAGCTTGCTCTTCAAGTAGGCTTTGCTCAGCGGTTAATAAAGCCGCTTGCGCTGATTTTACTTCGGCGCGGTGATCTCGATCATCTAGTTGCAACAACACATCGCCTTTTTCGAAAAAGCCACCTTCACGAAATTGCTCACTAATTTCGATAATTTGCCCTGAAGCCTGCGCGACTAGCATACTTTGCGTACGTGGCTTTACGGTGCCAAAACTATCAATCATCACCTGATAGGTTTCTGGTGTTAAGGTCTTAACTGCCACATTTACTTTTGCTTTTGGAGGTGAAGAAAAACGGTTTGCTTGAGGCGGGTTGCCTTTAATAAACATGACAAGCAGTACCGTCACAACAATTACTACCAATGGAATTAAAATTTTACGTGTCTTGCTATTCATGATTATTGCTCTGCTACTTCGCTGTTTGCTTCACTAAAATCACCACCAAGGGCAATATGTAAGTTGATTCTATTAATAATTAACTGGTTTTTAATTTCGATTACCGAGCTTTGCGCATTGAACGAACGGTCTTGTGCATCGAGTACCGTGGTGTAGGTAACCAAGCCACTTTGATATTGTTCAAACGCTAATGCCTCTGCGGTAATGGCATTTTCTTGCGCTTCTAAGGTTTTTTCGTAGCGTACTTTAAGCGCTTGCTCTTGACTGATGGCTGTTTCAACATCGTTAAACGCATCATAAAGTGTGGCAAGATACGCCTGTTCTTGGCGCTTAACGCTTAGCCTTGCTTGTTCTTCATTGGCTTTTAAGCGACCCCCTTCAAAAAGCGGCATCGAAATACTACCAATCAGCGACCACGCTAAGCTTGATGGCGAAAATAAGTCGCTCACTCTATCTGTGCTATCACTCATTGATGCAGAAAGATTTAAGCTCGGAAAACGCTGTTTATGCGCATAAGCAAGACCAGCATCGGTGCTAAGTAATTGATACCAGCTTGCCATTAACTCAGGTTTGCGAGTAATAAGCTCTGAAGGTAAACCAAGTGGAATAGCACTATCGAGTAGAGGTAAATCTGCACTAACGCTTAACGCGCCAGTTGGGTATTGGCCTGTTAAACGCTCTAAATCGCGAATCGATTTAGTTAACGTTGCTTGCTGCGCTGCAATGTTCGAGCGCTCGGTATTTAGCTCATTACGAGCAAGATAAACATCAAGTGCTTCATTTAAACCTTGGCGATAACCTGACTCAATAATATCTAAATTTTTCTCAGCGTTTTGCTCACGCTGCTTATATAGCTCAAGTAATTTGTGGTTCGTAATAACATCAAACCAACCCGCTACCACATCAGCGACTAATTGTTGTTTGCTTTGTGCAAAGGTGGCTTTTTCAGCTAGGTATTCAAGGTTTGCTTGTCGTTCTGAGGCCGATAATTTACCCCATAAATCAACTTCGTAGCTTAATTCTAATGATGCAGAACTAGCGTTGTTATAACTAACAGGGCGGTTATCTTTACTACGGCTGGCACGTGTTGATAAATCAAGGCTTGGCCATAAATCAGCCCCAGCAGCAATAAGCTGCTGCTCTTTAATCGCGACATCATAGCCCGCTTGTAAAATCGCTTGGTTATGGGCTAATGCTTGCTCAACTAAAGTAAAAACTTGAGGGTCGTGTAATTGCTGCAACCAGTTATCTTCAACAGCAAGCGCCTTGTCGCCAGAAGGGAGTTGCTGCCATGCACTTGGTACAGTATCAAGCTCAGCAACTCGTTCATTGTGAGTCGGCTTGCTCGCACATGCACTTAGCAAAATTACACTTAAAGCCAATAAACTCGGCTTATATTGCCAATTCATTCTAAAAACCTGAAAAACATCTATTTATGAGTGTAATTCAAGCACCACGTTAAGTTTTGCTCAACTGACTTTACATAACATTACACTGCCTTACATTTGGGGACGATGAACGGTAGGGAAATGGAGGTAAGTTGCAAACTATCAGCTATCAGCTATCAGCTATCAGCTATCAGCTATCAGCTATCAGCTATCAGCTATCAGCTATCAGCTATCAGCTATCAGCTATC
>NZ_LKDX01000070.1:0-12607 GCF_001401795.1 Pseudoalteromonas sp. P1-26
CGGTGTCCAACGAAGCGTCAAAAAAGAAAGGTTAGTAGCTTAGGCTATTATCTTGGAAGCTCGATGCCTTTAGGCGCGAGTAGTTCACAGAACTAGACAACGAATTAGCCTAACAAGTCCAAAGCTTTAAGCCTCTCTCGTGCTATAAGGTATCTTGCACGAACGTCATCAATTTGCTGTTGAGTTAATTTATTACCGAAAGTACGAAGTCCACCATCCTTATCGTCATGATGAATTCCAAATGC
This sequence comes from Pseudoalteromonas sp. P1-26, assembly GCF_001401795.1. Taxonomy (NCBI): domain Bacteria; kingdom Pseudomonadati; phylum Pseudomonadota; class Gammaproteobacteria; order Alteromonadales; family Pseudoalteromonadaceae; genus Pseudoalteromonas; species Pseudoalteromonas sp. P1-26. The sequence continues at coordinate 246 of NZ_LKDX01000070.1, forward strand.
GCACTTAAGGTACTCCATAAGTAGCGGTTGAGCATCCAAGTAAGAGATGGAATTCATAGCCTGAGAAATTTTGTTAGCCTCAGCCCATTCCCCTTTATTTACATACTCCTGCATCGTCACACTCGCTTTTGGAAAGATACAACCTACACCTGTGATCCCGCCACATGCTCCTGCTAGTCCGGCATGCACAGTGACAGTGTCTACACCTGCCAAAATTTTTGCATCTTTGTTTTCTAGCATTATCGTCTCAATGATTGAAACATCTGACGTCGATATTTTTAACGCAGTTACTTCAGGAAGCGCAGCAAGTTTTTTAAGAAGCTCGGTTGAGAGCGCATGGTAGCCAGCTGCATCTGGGTTGTTATAAGGCATAATTGTAATGCCAGCCTCTTTAGCGGCTGTTGCACAAAGCGCATAATATGCATACATATCTTCATCACTAGGTGCTTCTTTGGTTTTTGGTGGCATAACCATGACAGTATCTACGCCAACAGATGCAAGTTGCTTTACAATTTCAGCTATTTCTTCTTTCGTTTCTGCCGCAGCACCACTGATCAGTGGCACACCGTATTCTTTTGCAACATCAGAAAGAGCTTCAAGTAAAGAAAGACGCTGATCAACACTTAGATAACTATTTTCACCTAATGTGCCTGAGCCAACAAGCCCCCCCATTCTACTACCGCCTTTCCCTTGTACTTTTAAAATTTCTGCAGCGTATTTCTTTGTTGTATCAAAGTCTATTTCAAATGATCCAGATTCAGACTCTTTTAGCCATGTGAATACGGCCGGCATAACTGAAAAGCGCCAATCTGTGTTCGTTGTTTTCATCATATTTCCTGTGCTTAAAGGTAACTCCTATAAATATTAACACAAATAGAATATTGTATACAATATTCTATTTGTGTTAATTCTCTTGTAATTTGTGAAGCTTAAGCAGTGGTGATTAATTTATGCCATAGTGTGATTAGTCTGGTGAACTGAATTAAACAGTGCCAATTATTGGCACCATTTACCTTGCTTTTGAGCAATTAGTAATAAGTGTGCTGCGCTCCATGAAAAGTTAGGCGCTCCTTGTTGCTCACCATTAAGCGGATTATAATTCTCACGTATTGGCGCATTAGAAAGCAAACCATTGGCATGATTTAATAGCTTTTCACTTAATTGCTGAGCTTGTTTGCAATAACCGTAATGACTCATACCTACTAACCCAAAGTAAGCTTGATCAAGCCATACTCGTCCACGCCAATATATATCCGCACCGAAAGCCGGATTAGTCAGCGCAGCACTGCCAAGCGGAACGTAAGTATTAAACTCATTGTTATCAAGCATTGTTTTTACCACATCACTGGCCTGTTCCATACTCGCTACTTGATTAAACAACGGTGACCACCCTTCAGGACCTTTGCCTCTTTTTACTAAAGTCCTCCCAGCGCAACCATTCGCTAAGGGGGTATCTGCTATTTCAATGTCGTAGTAGAAGCCTGTATTTTTATCAAACATGCACCGATTGATATAATCCCTTAACTGAGCGGCTTGCCTTAAAAAGTAACTTGCTTGGTGCGGTAACTTAAGCTGCTTCGCTATTTTACTTAAATAACGGTTATCAGCAGCCATATAAGAGGCTTGATCCACAGATTCTTGCAATAATGAATACCCAACTAATGTACCTGTATCATTACGATTTTCTGCAAAACCAACGTGCCAGTCACCACGAATCCCGCCGTTTTTTATATAACGATTTAACTGTTGATTATTTATAAAACCAAACACAGCAGCATCATCACGACCAGATTCCCAAGATGCGGCTGTTTGTGCCGGAACTTTAATTTCTAAGGTTGCTTCATCGTTTAGGTAAGTCCTATAGTTTTTTAAGCCACTTCTTGTTCGCCAACCTGCCGAGGTTTTTACATTAAATAATAACTTGCCGTCACGAGTATTATGGGCTTTATCAACCGTGGCACCATACTCTGGCACACCGTTTTTATTATGATCACGATTGCGTAGCCACCATCCACGATAAGCAACTAGTTTAGGGTATATGTGCGCGAGCCACTGAGTATCGCCTGTATTTTCAAACACCTGCCACACAGCCCAAGCTGCCAAGCTTGGCTTAGTATTACGCTCATTCCAATTTGTGCCGTCCCCACCGCGTTTTGCACTAAAATTATAGGCCACTAAGTCAGGTATAAATCCAGCATCCCATGGCCTGACAGCATCGTTTGGCGTTATTTGATGCTCAAACACAGCATTCAAATTTTGTTTAGCAAGCTCTGGATTAAATGTTACCAGTGCATATGCCTGCTTGTAGCTATCCCAAGGCCAAGTTTGATTACCTGAAAACCAGCGACCGGTCACGGCAGGACTAACGGTATCAAAACCTACGGCACCAGCTTTACTGCGCCAATTTCCAATTAACGTTTCAACACTTTTTACCGCAAGTTTTTGTAAGGCTGGCTGCTTGTTACTAATTGGCTGTGTCGCTTTATTTATATACTCTTGCCAACGTAATTTACTACGTGATAAATAGTGTTCGGGTTGCTTTAAAATTTCATCAACAATCTCTCTTTCACGTACCACGTCTTGATTATTTAATAAATATGAATAGCTTGTGTAGAATGTGCGATTGTTTTTTATGTGCGTTGTGCTTGAGTAACTTAGGTCGTCATGACGTGTTTTAACCGCTAACGTTTTTTTAAGCAATAACTGTGAACTCCCCGAGGTGAGCAGGTGTCCATGCGCCCTTACTTTGCCAAAACTAATCGCAATACTATTGCTGGTGACTTGCCATCGGGGGGTTAATTTCGGATAAACCACAAATGGCGAACGCCCCGCTTTTTCGGTGCCATTGTTAGCACGTAAATGGTTTATAAGCTTTCCTGTGAAATGTAATGTAACAGGCTCAGTGGTTTTAATCTGTGTTTTAACTAATGAAGTGCGATTTGTCACAAAGCGCAAAGTAAGCGTTATGTTTACCCCATCACCGCTCAGCTCTTGCACTAACGCGCCGGGTTCGCTGTAAGCCCGCATTGCTAGCTTCACTTTATTGGCCTCATCGACTTTCATGCCTTTATAAACAGTCAGCTTTTCTAGATAAGGCGCTATAAAATTTAAATACTCCTCAGTAACAATAGCAGGCCCGGTGAACGCGCCGACGTTTTCATCTGTTGGTAGCAAATGTCCATGCCACGCGCCTAGATCAAAAAGAGGGCTAAAACGTTGGTGGCCGCCTTGCTCAAAGTCCTGCATATAATATGGGCTTCCGGTTCTATCTATTAAGTTTTTATAATCAACCACCTCACTAGCAGCAGCCTCACAATGACTGATTAAAAGCACGGTGATTAAAATAAACAGATTTTTAAAAATCATTTATTTAGCCCTTTTTGTATCGCGCTAATAAATAAAAACCAAATCCGGTAACTAGTGCAATGCCTGCAAATAATAGCCACATGATTTCGGGGGATTTTATCTCTTTGACTAGGTAACCATAACTCCACCCAGACAAAAATCCAGCAAATAAAAAGCCTAATGCCATAGATACAAAGTAATAACCCATAAACATAGCAGCACTGCCTTTTGGAGCTATGCTGGCTACATACTCTTGGCTTTTTGGAGAGGTGAGCATTTCACCAAAAGCAATTAATAATATAACCGTTACCACTACTAAACCTCCCAATTGGCTTAGTAATACCCCCGCGCTCATTAATAACAACACTAAAAAAGCACCTGCTGTGACAATTAAACCGCTTATTAGGACAGATATAACTTTAAAATGCTGGCATTTAACACTTACTATTATTTGTAACAGAACAATAGCTGCAAAATCTAAATTAATCAGGTATTCAGGGTTTACCTGTCGGTATTTAAGCCACTGCTGCGCCAATTGCATACTTTGCTCAGCCGAAAAGCTAGAAGCACTGGCTTGTTTAAAAAATAGCGTTATTTCAGCAACAGGAACATTAACTTTTAAGTGGACTAACTCTAGACGCACAGCCTCTAAATTTACCTCTTTGACTGGTGTTACACTATGAGTAGCAGCCAGTGTTTGCAGTTTGTTACTTAAAGCCTGAATATCAACATAAGCAAAAAAATCCACTGCTGATTGACTAAAGTAGCTCAAGATTGCAACTAAATCTTGAGTATCAATATAGTCACGTATAAACAGAGGTAGAGTATAGAAAAGTTGGTTATATACCGTCCAAAACCCCGTTAATATTGCTAAATATAGTGCAAAACTACGGTTGCTAACCCTCACCGGTTGTAGATACCATTTAGACGCTTTTTGCACGCTTACGCACTTATCCCATAACCAGTTCGCAGCTAACCAAATCGTAATTAGCGAAAAAGCTTGAGTATATGTTAACCAGCTAACTCCCCCCGTCATTAAAATAATTACACTGGTAAACAGTAACAATGCGAAACGGCTGTTACCCAAAACATGTTGAGCTTGCTGTAAAACCGCTGCCGCCCCTATGCTGCTACGTAGTTTGCTGCTTGACTCACGGTAAAAGAGCAATGGAATAAAATTAACAACTATCCAAGATGCCGACATAATAAATACCGCATCCCAACTAATAGTCCGTAAATACCCAGCCACTAACGGGCCTATGAAGCCCCCCAAATTAACCATAGTGTAAAAAATACCAAAGCCTAAACCCCGGTTACTGTCGTTAGTGTTTTGACTTATAGTGCCAACTACAACAGGCTTAAAGCAGGATGCACCAAAAGCGACTAACATTAAAATCATAAAGAACGAATTAAAGTCTGTCACTTGACCCAAAAAGTAATAACTCGGCGCCATCACAATAAATGAGCATGTAAACATTTTTTTATAGCCATAGCGATCGGCAAAAGCCCCAGTGATCACAGGTAATAAGTATAAAAAAAACGGAATTATCCCCTGTACGGCGCCTCGCTCTGCATCACTAAATCCGACCCCCCCTTGCTCAATGGGTGTGGTCATATACACCGACGATACTGCAAAAAAGCCATACCAAGCTAAACGCTCAAAAATTTCCATGGTATTAGCCAAGTAGAAACCTAACCCAAAGCTACGCCAAGTTTGTTTATTTTTACCAGTTTCCTGCTGTGCTGCTGATTGTAATTGTTGGTTATTATTCATAGTTTACTTTTTCAATTAAACGCAGTATTTTATATTGCATACAATATACAAGCAAAGCAACTAAAATGACAAAAATTATATCTCTCACATTATTAACTTTACTACTCACTGCCTGTCAGCCCACGCCTAATACTAGTGCGAATAATAAACCTGATATCGGCAACATAAAAAGCGGCCCAAGTAAAATGCAAGCAAACATTACCGTCCAGGGCTATACCAGCACACTCAATAATATCGATATTGAGTTTTTAGGAAAAACAATTCCATATACATACAGCGATGGCAAAATAGGAAATAGTCGGGGCTACAACTGGTGGGTAAGTAAGCACTTTGCGCTAAAAAGTGATCTACCCAAAGAGAAGGTCACGCTATACTTAGAGCTACTTGAAATGGCATATCCACATTATGTTGCTTTATTTGGTATGGCTCCCCCAAATATTGAGCGCCAACGCATTGCAGTTGTTTATGGTAGTAGTCGCTCCCGTGTACGAGAAGCCATGCTTGATGATGGTTTTTTACGTGGAGTACATAAAACGGCCGGTGGTGAAACTATGTTTTATAACCGTGCCGGATATAATTTCCCCAGCCACCGTGAGCACCATCAGCGTTATATAGTTATTCACGAAACCATGCATGCTTTTCATATGGCATTAAACGGCCATTCAACGTGGGCACCTAATTGGATCACCGAAGGTTTAGCTGATTCGATTGCTCACCATGTTTATGATCCTAAGCAAAAACAACTCACCGTCATGGTATTTGATCGCGCCCCAATGAATTACATTGAAACCGGTTTAAAACAATATTACAGCGCAAATAAACCTACAATTGAAGAAATAAATGACGATCCAGCACTAAAACGTGGACTTAATTTTTTTATAATTCATTACCTTTTAAGCTCTCCTGAACGGGCACAGTACTTTGCTCACTTTATTGAAGAGCTCAGATTAGCGAACCCACACAGCGAAGCCACACTTTCAACAGCTAACTCACTGCTTAAGAGTACTTTTAAAAATTGGTCGGAAATAGAACAAGGTTTTGCTGATTTTGTAGAGAATATCCAGCCTAGCTTCCATATTGTATCGGGCCCTTGGGAGCAAGACGGTAACGCTTACTGGCTACGTAACACTCAATCGACGGCATTATCGCGGTTAGATATTACCCCCCCCTCAACGGCTAATCACCCAGTGATGGACTTTCCTGCTCCAAAGCCGAGTTCGCTCATTGATGTGGCAAATAAACACCAAGTGGCCGCGCTAATCGAGTTCGAAGCTGCTCAATTACATCGAGGAAAAATTGGCATAGCACTACAAGGAAAGCGTAACCAAAAAAACCAAAAATATCGCCGTACTTTTGTTGGTGAAGAGCAGGCAAGTGATGATCAATTGCTGATGCTGCTTATTGAAGATGGCAGTCACTTAATTATAAATGCACAAAGCTACGATAACTTTAAAGCAAAGCAAATAGCCCTGACACCTGAGATAAAAAGTGCATTAATCGCAGATAAGAAACTTGCAATAAACCTAACGCTCGAGCAAGCACAATTAAGCATTAACTTACACGCTCAACGTGGTAGTAAGAAAGTAACCCAACAATTTTCTATTCCCCTGAATAAGCAAATGATTGCAACACTTAACAGCGAAAAGATCAGCTTGTTAGGTCAAAATAACAATCATAAAATCACCCCTTACTTATTTAATCCTACCCCTTCTCGCTTGTTGCCTATCACAGCAGAGAATGCGCTTACAAACCCTTGGCTTTTTAAAAATTATGATCTACTAAACCGAGTTTTTAAAACCTGCCAGCAACACGAGGGGTTTATACCACAATGCGATCTTGAGTTGAGTAATATTTTAGCAAAATTACCCTCTATAGAGCTGCACGATGAAGCCAGTTCTGAACTAGAGGCCTTAGAAAGTCAATATATAGCCACATTAAATAATGCTGGTTTTAGTACACTTTCCGGGGTTAAATCTGATATTTATTATCACCAACAGAAGCCTTTTTTAAGAGTTGTCAATCCAACTGATTCCCCTTTAGAAATTACTGCACAAGTGACACTCACAAATAGTGCTAATAAGCCAAGCAAAACTCATCAGCTAAAACGCAGCTTGAGCTCAGGAACACATAATATCTCACTGCCAACAGAAATAAATGCTGATAAGGTTACTATTGCGCAAACTCTCAAATGGAAGTCGTTAACGCACCAATCTACGCTCTCAAAGCGAGTAACCCCGTTTAATGGCGTTGAGTTTAATGTAATTAAAACGAAAGAGCATGAAGACTATTGGTTAGTAGAGCTTAATTTATCTGGGCCTTATTCTGGAGATACAATTGGTGACATTATTCTAACCTCGACATCATTCGAGCAAGCCACTCCCGCAAAATCTCAACAGAAAAGTGTTGATTTAGCACCTTATGAACAAAAAACATACACCTTCAAAGTAACAAAAACTGACAAACCACAACAGATTTCTGTAAAGGCCATTTTAAATGTTGATGGTGAGCCTATTCGCCTTATTCAAGAGCTTACTTTGTCCTAAGCTTAACAATAGGACGACGCCACTTTCGCAAGAAAGTGGCTTTAAGCTTCTCTTTAGATAACCATTATTTAGTCCAGCGTTAACTGAGTTGCTTCCTTTCTCTTCATACTCAGCCATCTATGCCCTAATTTAATTACCTTTCAATGCACTCATCAATATTGAAGTTGTCAGCTTTATCGACACTTTTGCAACGTAAGTACAATTGAATGTTTATTTATCAACTTTACATCCAAGTAGTTCAATTTATAGTTAGTTTAAAACACCAGAAAAAAGATAAAGGGGGTTTTGACTTTGAATAAATGAACCTTTGCATTTGTTTCTTTATAAAAAAAGAGCCACCAGAAAACTGATGACTCCATTATATAAAGTACGTGAGATCACGCTTTAAGTTTATATATTAACTAAGGACACCCTTGACTGTTAAAGTCGACGACTAAGCTTGCACCAGTGCTATTACCTGCTACTTTTAGGTAGCCCCAGTATTCACTCTGGCCTGAAATATAAATACACTCTCCATTTCCGCTATTATTTGACTCAGCCACTTCATTGTTACCATTTGGCCAACCACTTGCAGCGTAGCTTAGACTTAAATCACCACTACCATTAGCGGTGGTGATGGCAATACCATTTTGGCCTTGAACATCTGCAATGCTAAACCACATAGGATCGCTATTACCTAGACAAATTACTTCGCCATCATTTAAGCGGCCACTGCTTCGGCTGCCTTGACTAGCACACACATCTGGCACGTTAGAAGTCACTTGGGTAAATGATGCTGTTAACTGAACGTTATCAAATGCATTATAACCTCTAACCATCACATGGTATCGGCCTACTTGTGCAGGATTAATAGTACACGACTCTTCGTTACCACCAATGTAAGGGCGACAATCATATATAGCTTCACTCGGTGCTACTTCAAAACTTACATATAAATCCGCATCACCTGTACCACCAGTTAAATTAAACATAAGGTCGCTGGCGCCTGAAGGAACATCAAAAGTGAAATATAAAAATTCATCTTGAGCGCCACTGATGTTAATTGGCTGGCTATTCAATAGCACACCATCATCAACACTACTGTCAGCTTCGATAGTTGCTACTGTAGTGACAGTTTGGCTTGCACCTTCATTATCAACCACAGTTAATGTTATGGTGTATTCTCCTGCACTTGTGTAACTATGAGTAGGATTTGCCAGATTTGAACTGCTACCATCGCCAAAGTTCCATTGATAACTAGCGATACTACCATCGCTATCATTACTACCATTACTCGTGAAGCTTATACTGTTATTTTGCATGCCAGAATATGGGCCATTAATTTGTGCTATTGGTGGGGTATTAGTGCTCGTACCTGCAACTAAGTCATCGCACCACTGTACAAATTCATTCTCATAATTATTGGCCCACTCTACAGTTTTTGATTTATAGGCACTCCAATTACCAGTGCGGGTATGAGCCAACATAGCATCAAGTTCGTTGTTGTGACGTTCAAACATAAAGCGAACAGCTAAGTAACCCCAGCGATAAATTCGATCTTGATCAAATCCATCATAGGTGGTGTCAAAAATTTGCGCTAGTGTATAGCGCGAGCCATCACTAATAGTGGCTTTTGCAGCATCGTTGTTATTTAAATTAGCAACATACTCTGCAACCCCCTCTGACCACCAGACAATATCTTCTGTGGGTGCGTTAAAGTCACCATATAAGTCGAAACGGCCATCTAAATAGTGAACATACTCGTGCTCTAAGTTCCATACATAGTGCTCTGCATTGGCATAACTTGCTTCATAAGCTATAAAATTAGCTTGGTTGCCAGCTACAGATGGGTCACCTTCTAAATACATACCACCATTGTTAGTATTTATACCAAAGATAGCACCTGCGTACTTGCTATAATCGTCACTACTGTCAAATATATTTACTTGTAAAAAGTTATTGTTGTCATCAGCAACAGGGGTGTTATTTGTGGCTAGCTTATTATGAAAAAGCCCTTCTTCAGCGCCCATAGCATCACATGCTGCTGCATGTTGAATAGCCGTCATATTTTGCGAGCGAATTTTTATAGTACTACTACAGCTATAATTTTGTGACAACACTTGTTGAGTTAGTTCATCAACAAAGCCACAAATACCGTAGTCATTACAATCTGCGTAATAACTTACAGAATCAGCTGCTGCAAGCCATACTGCATCACCATAACCAAAACTGTTATAGGTGCTAAAAATAGCTTTCAAACCAGTATCAACACTTTCTTGTATTGGCGTGCCTGAATATTGTTTTAAACGAGCTAGTTCACTGGCAGCGTTAACAATCAAGTATTGTGCATCTGAGTCTATCATCCACTGCTTTTGAGTAAATGCGCTTAGCTTAGCAACTAAGTCAGTATCAGTGCCGATAGCGGTTACAAATGCATCATTCCACTGGCCACGATAAAGTAGCGTGAAAATACCATTAACAGCACTGCGCATATTCCATTTTGCAGCATAACTCTCATTGAAGCGCGTTAACCACTGCTTTACTACGTTTAAGTAACGATGCTGCTGCTCAGCACTATCCATAGTTATGATAACTTCAGCAAGTGTTTTACCGTGTCCATCATTATCATCATAAAAGTGGCTATTGTTTACAAATGCATCTATAGCATCAACTACTGCAGGTTGTACCCAAGAGCTAAAATTCACGTCAGCATTATAAAACTCAACATAAAAACCCGCACGCAAATATAAAAACAGCGCTTCTAAATCAACATCTCCACCACCAGCATAAGTCTGTGAGAGTGACTTAGCATGATTTGCAACGGCATACATGTTATCTGAACTATAAACCTGACTCTGAATAGAAGATGGCGCACTAAAAAGTTCATTAATACAACTAGTACCTTGGCTTTTAAGTTCAGTGATAATTGTACTAGTGCTTGCACTTGCCATCGCAGCTAAATCACAACTGACAACGGCGGCTTGGCTGCGCATCATAAATTGATTAAGTTGTTGCGGCTGCTTTTGCAACTCAGCTATAGGGGCTTTTTCATTATGTTGGTGATCTACACCGTGATGATGTGTGCGCTCAATTTCTGCATTTTTTGGTGTAAACAAGCGCTCTTGCAGGTTAGCTGATTGAGCTAAAGAGCTTGCTCCAAGTATAGGTAGCGCCAGAATTAATGTTTTAATTTTCATAATTTACCTTTGATAATTATTGTTTTCTCTATCCAACCCGGAAAGAGAAACACTTTTGTAACATATAATTATCATTGTATACAATATATTTTATATTTAAATAACGATGTAAGTAGATCCTGTTGATGGTTTGACGAAAGAAATAAGGTCTGAAGTTAATCTATATTTCAACTAAGAAAACAAAGTCATTAAATATTTAGAATGAGAAGTATGGCTAGAAAGGACAAAGCTGTAGATATGCGTAAATGTAAATACACCCTAAACTAAAGATAAACTTGTATAATGTAAAAGTAACGAAATTAACAGCTCTTAAAATTAAAATAGTTTTCAGTTGGCCACACTCAGGTCATCATTTGTTTAGATGTTAGTTTTTACTATCTAGAAAAGGTAAGGGAGCAAATAGCGCTCTCGGAATGGTCAAGCCTGCAACTTAACCTCAGGATAGCAACGATTTTCATCTTTAATAATCAACCCTTGCCAACTTTCATATGCTGGGCCGCCTTGATCTCCTCCACCAGTTACAGCGATTACTTTACTGGGCAAAATAAATGACAACCCAAACAATATGGCGAATTTGTTCATGCAAAAATCCTTTAGTTTCTTCAATAACCCTCACAAATTTGGGGGTTATACGGATCTTAAATACTGTCCTGCTGGTTAATCAAATTTAAGTTTTTTTAAAAATGCGCGTTTTTAAACATCCTGTATCGTTACTTTTGAAATTCAAATTTGGAGAAATGCATGAAAACTTTAAAACGTCACCTATTAATCGCGATCACTGTACTAACAGTTTCAGCATGTTCTAGTAACGGTATTCATGAAAAAATTGAACAGATAGAAGTTGCTCACCAAAAGCAAGTTGATAAAAAAACCGAGAAAATGGACCAACTCATTAATAGTATTCCAGATTGGTACTTAGATGTACCACAATCTGACTCAACAGGTGTATTTGGCGTTGGATTCGGTTCATCAAACAAACCTCCTTTTGCATTAAAAGCAGCCGAGCTCAGAGCTAAATTTGATGTAGCAAAGAGCTTTAAACAGCTTATCTCTGGCCAAGAGCGTTCATATGAAAACCAGACTCTAGATTCAAACCTTGAGACTCAAATTAATATGCTTATTGATTCAATTGTCGAAGAAGTTAGTGTTGCCGGTGCGCAGAGAGTAAAGCGTGAATTGTATAATGTTGATGGAGTAGCAAATGCATATGTTCTTGTAAAAATGCCTTATGAAGAATATAACCGAGCAATACAGTCTTTGCGTGCTAAAACAGTAGAAGAGAAAGTGTCTGTTGCATTCGATGAACTTGAAAAGCGACTGCAGAATAGAAAGAGCGATGAACAAAAAGCAATTCAAGCCACTCACCAGCGTGATGTTGAGCTTAAAGAGCTTGAGATCAAAAAAGAGATAGAGCTACGAAAAGCTGAGCAACCTCAAAGTGAACTACCCAGCGACATCGCTTCGCTCTGATCACTGGGCTTCTACAGTCTAGCTTAACGGCTAGGCTGCTTCTTTTTTCTCAGA
>NZ_LKDX01000071.1:0-12574 GCF_001401795.1 Pseudoalteromonas sp. P1-26
GGTAAGCGGTAAGCGGTAAGCGGTAAGCGGTAAGCGGTAAGCGGTAAGCGGTAAGCGGTAAGCGGTAAGCGGTAAGCGGTAAGCGGTAAAAACCTATACACCTACTTAATATAAGCAAGTTATCTCGATAAAAAAAAGCAGCTCTCTCGAGCTGCTTGATACTTATAGCTTAAAGCTTGTAACTAACCGCGGGGTTTTAGTTATTTCTCAGGCGTTAGCCCAAAGTGTAAATAAGCAATGTCTGAAACGAGTCGTCCGCGTGGGGTACGCTGAATAAAGCCTTGTTGAATTAAAAACGGCTCTATCACATCTTCAATGGTTTCTTTTTCTTCGCCAATTGCAGCCGCTAGGTTATCAAGGCCAACTGGGCCGCCCATAAATTTTTCGATAATAGCTAGCAAGTATTTTCTATCCATGTAGTCAAAACCGCTTTTATCTACATCAATCATATCGAGGGCTTGCTCTGCAACTGTGGCATTCACTTTGCCGTCTGATTTCACTTGGGTGTAATCACGAACGCGGCGTAATAAACGGTTTGCTATGCGCGGTGTACCGCGTGAACGCTTGGCGATTTCGGTTGCACCTTCATCACACATGGTTAAGTCTAAAAAGCTTGCTGAGCGGGCAACAATTTTTGATAAGTCTTCAACAGAATAAAACTCTAATCGCTGAACAATACCAAAACGGTCTCTAAGTGGTGAGGTGAGTGAGCCAGCACGCGTTGTTGCACCAATTAATGTAAATGGCGGCAAATCAAGCTTGATTGAGCGTGCTGCGGGGCCCTCACCTATCATTATATCCAGCTGATAATCTTCCATTGCGGGATACAAAATCTCTTCGACTTGCGGGCTCAAGCGGTGTATTTCGTCAATAAACAGTACGTCGCCTTCTTCAAGGTTCGTTAAAAGTGCGGCTAAATCGCCTGCTTTTTCGAGTACTGGCCCCGACGTTGTTTTAATATTAACGTTAAGCTCGTTGGCTACAATGTTTGCAAGTGTAGTTTTACCAAGACCCGGCGGACCAAATATTAATAAATGATCCAGCGCTTCGCCACGGTGGCGAGCGGCCTCGATAAAAATCTCCATTTGTTGCTTAACATGCGGCTGGCCTGTGTAATCGGTTAACAGCTTTGGTCGTATTGCACGATCAACACTGTCTTCGTTACTTTGTTCACTCGCATCTATTAAGCGATCTGCTTCAATCATGGTTTACTCACAACATTGATTTTAGAGCTTCTTTAATTAGAATCTCAGTCGTCATATCTGGTTTGTTCACTGTTTTAACCGCTTTTTGTGCTTGCGGTAGCTTATAGCCTAATGCCACAAGTGCTGATACTGCATCATCGGCAGCATTATTTGCCACTAGGGTATCATCACTTGATGGCTCAATGACGGCATTATCGCTAAATGGTGTAAATAAGTCATTACCCCAATCTTTGAGTCTATCTTTCATTTCGAGCACTAAACGCTCAGCCGTTTTTTTACCAACACCTGGCAGTTTAACCAGTGTTGTTGCATCTTCATTGTTAACACAACTTACGAATTGCTGCGCTGACATACCCGATAAAATAGCAAGACCAAGTTTTGGCCCTACACCATTGGCTTTTAAAAGCTCTCTAAATAAAGCGCGTTCGGTTTTGTTGTTAAAGCCAAATAATAGCTGGGCATCTTCACGTACCACAAAATGGGTATAAATAACCGCTTGCTCACCCACTGCCGGTAAATCATAAAAGCAAGTCATGGGCATTTGCACTTCGTAGCCTACACCACTTACTTCAATAAGAATTTCTGGTGGCTGCTTTTCAACAAGTAAGCCATTTAATCGACCAATCATATTACTTCCTTAATCGTCCTCTTACGGTTTTGCTCGCACTGCCCGCAAGTTTTATTAAATTTTGTTCTGAGTGTGCATGACAAATAGCAATTGCTAAGGCATCTGCGGCATCGGCTTGAGGGGTACCTGGCAGCTTTAAAATGTTTTTAACCATATGCTGTACTTGAGACTTATCGGCGCCGCCATTACCTACAACGGCCTGCTTAATTTGCCTAGCTGAATATTCATAAACTGGCAGCTCTGCCATTGAAGCGCCAACAATCGCTGCTCCACGTGCTTGACCGAGTTTAAGTGCTGAGTCTGGGTTGTGTGCCATAAACACTTTTTCTATAGCAAAACTGTCTGGTGAGAATTGCTCTACTAATTGACTGATCCCTTGGTAAATCATTTTTAAGCGTACCGGAAAATCGTGATCGGCCAATTTAATGCAGCCACTACCTAAATAAGTGAATTTAGCACCTTGGTGAGCTATCACGCCGTACCCTGTTAATCGTGAACCAGGATCAATCCCTAAAATAATCGCCAACTAACTGAACCGTCTATTATCATTATTATCTGCGGTTAATAATGCCAGAGCACTGTATAAATTACCAGTAACCAATTGCAATTCATAAAAAATGCCCGCAATTGCGAGCATTTTATAGTCAACCCTAAAGAAAGACATTTACGCGAGTGAGCGTAATAAGCCTTGGGTATTTTTTCGCATTGTGCGGGCTATCATCAAATAACCTAAACATGCCACAAATAAGCCACCGACTGCAGGGCCAATCACCCAAATATGAGGGTGGAACTTACCTGCTAAATCGAACATCTGTTTTTGCACTATTAACAGAGCGATGTCACTGACAATCGCTGCGACTAAGCCTGCGGTAACGCCTAATAGTAAAAACTCATATAAGGTGGCATTTTTAATTAAGCGCCCTTTCGCACCTAAGGTTCGCAAAATAACAATCTCTTGCATACGCTCACCCAAACTTGCTTGCACTTGTGAAATAAGCACTAAAGCGCCACAGGCAACCACAATCGCTAGTACAAAGCCAATCGCTAACGATACTTGCTCTATGGTTGAGCGAATTTGTTTAATAAAGCTCTCAACATCTATCACGTTAACCGTTGGGTATTGACGCATCAACTCATTAAACTCACGTTTTTTCTCTGCTTTTACATTCACTGATGAAATATAAGTAGCAGGAAAGCTCGCTAGTACATCAGGGCTTAAAATAATAAAGAAGTTAGGTTTAAGTGTGGTCCAATTAACCTTACGTACACTGGTAATTTTTGCATCAAACGACTGCGCACCAATTAAGAAAGTAAGCGTATCGCCAATTTGTACATCAAGGCGTTCAAGCATCGACTCTTCTACCGATGCCTCGGCTACTGAGTCTTCGCTAAACCATGTACCGTCGATAAGCTCATTTTGATTAGGTAAGTCTTTACGCCAAGTTAGGTTTAACTCACGACCAATACCAGAGCGGGCTTCTTCGTCTTTCTTTTCGTTGTCTTCTTGCGATACTTCGCGGGCAACCAACTCACCATTTACGGCGTTTACACGGCCACGGACAACCGGATAGAAATCAGACGTTGGCATATCGTTTTGCGCTAAGAAGCTAGTTATAGGCTCTAACTCTTGCTCAGTAATGTTCACTAAAAATGAATTAGGGGCATTTTCAGGAAGCTGAGACTGCCAATCCGAAATCATGTCGTTCTTAAGTACAATTAAAAACAGTAATAACTTGATAGCCAAAGCAAAGCTAATTAATTGTACCGCATTCACATTGGCACGCTTTTGAATTGACGCAATCGCCAATGACCAACTATTGCCCGGACTCAAGCCAAGTTTGCGGCCACCACCAAAAATAACCTTTGATAAACCAAATAACACCGCAATTAAAAATGCCGTCGAAAGGAACAAAATTGCACTAATTTTGATGTTGTTACTAAATAACCACATCAGTAAAAACACAGTAAGCGCCGACATAGTAAGGTGCACTTTACTTACTAATAAACGGTCGCCTAAGTTACGACGCAGTACACGTAGCGGCGGAATATCAAATAAATCGAGTAGCGGTTTAATTGAAAACATAACCGCACAAATCACACCCGTGCTAATCGCAATGATCCAAGGCTTTGCCGATGCACTCGGCAATGCTGAGCCCATGGTTTGTGCCAAATAATCCGTTGCAACCGCTTGTAAACCATAACCAATCAGTAAACCGACAATCACCGACATTGAACATACAAGGCTCAAATGTAATAAATAGATCTTACGGATCATCGCGCGGCTACCGCCAAGCGTTTTCATCATAGCAACTGGGTCGTACTGACGTTCACAATAACGTTTTGCAGATACCGCAATAGCAACGGCAGCTAAAATAATGCCAAGTAAACCAGCTAGCAATAAATAGCTTTCGGCACGATTTAAACTATTAGAAATAGGTGACTGGCGGTCTTTAACACCATACCAGCGTTGGTTTTCTTTCATTTGTGGTTTTAACCACGCATAAAAGCTATCTAAGTTGTCTTTATCGCCAGCATAAAGTTGGCGGTAAAACACCCGGCTGCCCGGCTGAATTACCTCTGTAACAGCAATGTCTGCTTCATTAATTAAGATTCGCTGGCTGCTCGAAAACACATTAAACGGTGCATCTGGCTCTTCAGCTACAACATGACTAGCCGTAAACGTAGCAGCACCAAGCTCTACTTTATCGCCCACTTTAATGTTTAGCGCATAAAACACAGATTCACTTAACCACACTTCACCCCGACTTGGGATAGCAGTAGTTACTTGTGGTTGGTCAGTCAGGCTGGTTTTTACTTTTAACTCACCTTTTAACGGATAGGTATTTGATACCGCTTTAACCGAGCCAAGTTGCATTTCGTCACCGGCAAATAACATGGTGTCGAAGTAGGTTATTTTAGCGGTGCGTAAGTTTTCTTGGTTGGCTTTTTCTAAAAACTCAGCAGGTAAAGCATGGTTACTTGCTAAAACGCGATCAGCGGCAATAAAGGCACTGCTTTTTTCTTCAATACTTTGGCCAATTCGGTCGGTAACCATAGACAGTGTTAAAACAGTGAGAACAGCTAAGGCTATTGCTGCACTGATCACTGTTAATTCGCCACGCTTAAACTCACGTGAAAACAGTTTTAGTGCTAATTTAGCCCACATTCGCTTGCACTCCTTCGCTTTCTTTTACAGTTACTAACTGCCCTGCTTCAATATGTAAAATTTGCTGACACTTTTGTGCAAGCTGCTCATCATGGGTTACTAAAATGAGTGTTGTGCCGTGCTCCTTATTTAATTCAAATAATAAAGATTCAATTAACTTACCGTTTTTGCTATCTAGGTTCGCTGACGGTTCATCGGCAAATAAGATTTTCGGTGTGCCAATAAATGCACGAGCAATTGCTACACGTTGCTGCTCACCGCCAGATAATTGCGATGGGTAATGACCAACACGATGGCTTAAGCCTACCTTTTCAAGTAACTCAAGTGCTTGCTGCTTAGCGTCTTTGCTTCCTGCAAGTTCTGCCGGAAGCATTACATTTTCAAGAGCTGTTAAGCTTTGTACAAGCATGAAAGATTGAAACACAAATCCTACTTTTTCAGCGCGAAGTGCTGCGCGTGCTTCTTCATCTAATTCGTGTAATGCGGCTCCGTCTAAATGGATACTGCCGCCCGTTGATTGGTCAAGGCCTGCTAATAAACTTAATAAAGTGGACTTACCCGAACCTGAGGTGCCCACCACGGCAACTGAGTCGCCCGACTTGACATTAAAGCTGATGTCACTGAGGATGGTCAGGTCGCCCTCAACCGTGGTGACCGTTTTAGAAAGTCCTTTAACTTGAATGATGTTTAATTGAGAAAGCGCTGACATATGATGCATCCAATCCTACGTTTTATATTCGTTTTACTGTTAGTAATCAAACCACTTACGGCAGCAGCTGACAACACAATTTTAATTCTAGGTGACAGTTTAAGCGCCGCTTACGGACTTAAACAAGAGCAAGGCTGGGTTAAATTGTTACAAGATAAGTACGATGAAAAAGACCAATCTGTATACCTAGTAAACGCCAGTATTAGCGGTGAAACCACAGGTGGCGCCCTAAGACGGCTCGACGCGTTACTAAGCGAATTTGAACCCACTCATGTACTCATTGAGCTTGGCGGAAACGATGGTTTACGAGGTTTCCCTATTAAACGCCTGCAAGCTAACTTACGTGATTTAATTGCAAAAAGCCAAAAAATTGGGGCGAAAACCGCCGTAATGGAAGTACAAATTCCACCAAACTATGGCCCGCGTTATACCAAACTTTTCACCGATAGCTTTAAAACCATTGCCGATGAAACAGATTCTGAGCTCATGCCCTTTTTCATGCTTAGTATTGCAGGCCGTCCAGAACTTATGCAAAACGATAACCTGCACCCTAATGCCGATGCTCAACCATTAATACGCGACTTTATGTACAAAACGATCAACGATTGGCTAGATTAACCTCTAGCCCATTGATTTAATGCAGATTACCTGAACAATAAACAAGCAATCGAACAGCGGAGATATTGATTTTTATAAAAAAAGCCGTACTATGGCTTGCAACGTCGGCATATAGCGCAGCTTGGTAGCGCACTGTCATGGGGTGTCAGGGGTCGCAGGTTCAAATCCTGCTATGCCGACCATCTTTTCTACACTCTATTCAGTAAGTTAGTTAACTTACTTATTTACTTTATCGCACCTTAACTCCGTATTCTTTTATTTATATCGCACATTTATCGCACCATACTTAACCAAATTTATTTTCTCATTTTTAGGTTAGATTATGTGTTGATTGAGGGGATATATAGGAAGACAGCTAATGGCACCTTTGTTACCTTCCCAAAGATAGAATTTTATAAAAGCTTTTCAGATAAATAATGTGTAATAGACGGGCAATGAATCGTGGCAGCCCATATATGATCTTATGCTTTTGGCAATTAGGTTAGAATTGCTCCTGACTGATAGGTTTGAACGAGAAGCAGACGGCCACTCTAACACGCTTTTGGACAAAAACACGTTAGAGTATTTAATCAGTAACGCCTAAATAACGGGTTTAAAAAAGCTTGGCTATACTGCCGAAGAATGAGGCGAGCCAAGCTTTTTAAATCCCAGTTGATTTACTTGTTATATTTTTACAAGTCAATAGTTCCTTGGGTTTGATAAACTAAAGAGCCAGTGCCCCCTGAAACATGAAAAAATTCGTAATCAACTTTACCTTTTTCTTGAAGCATTGCGTAGTTATCACCTTCATGGCGCAGTTCATATTTTTCTTTGTTATTTTTTCTTTTTTCAAACTCATCTAAGAGGTGTTTTTTTCTACCATATCTAATTTGTTTACTAAATAATATGATCTGTGATGTTTCTGGTTTATAAATGTATGTCAAAAAATACGTCCCGTTTTTAGAATTATTTAATGCAATTTCAATAACTCCCTTTTCAGCCCCATCTTTGTATTTAGATGAAGAAAGTTCTTCCAATCCAGTCCAATATGATCCCCACGTGCCTTCAAATGCATAATCAGATGCATCATAGATCTTCTTTTTGATTGAATTATCGCTATCAGTGATACCAAGCTGTGTAACAATTGATTTTAGAACCTTCTTTTCAATATCTGTAAGAGAGTCATAGCCACCCAAAGCAAATGAGTTAAAACTTAATAAACATAGAGCTAATGAGAGGAGTTTTTTCATTTTATTTTCCTTAATGGTTGAAATACACCATATGGTGCGATTAAAAATATAACATTTAATAGTGCGCTCACCGCGTATATTTCTGCTGACGCCACGCTCACTTATCTATTTTATATAGTTTTAATAAATAACCTAAGGTATTACTAACACTAAGTTTTCTAAAACTATTAAGTAAAGTTAAATGGAACAACATGCGCGCGTCGCTCATTTTTATGAATATATCCGCAAAGAACAGTTTGACAGTAAGCGTCTAGTTAGCGACACCCAGCTTGGTTTGTTCGATATAGATTAAAATACAAAGCCCCGAGATTGTGTTGCGTTAACGAATTTCCATGTTCAGCAGCTTTTTTATTCATAGAAAAGCTTGCTTGCCATCTACAGCAACACCTTTTCCAAGTAAATACATTACCCCAAGTATAAAAAAGCTATCAGCCTCACCTTGCTTAGCTGCTTTTTTACACTTGTACCCTTGTAATACATAACCCCTAGATTATTTAGGCCTGCTCCATTACCTTACTTAGATGCTTTTTCATACCAAAATACCTTTTTGCTCAAAGTCTTGTTTTACGCCTTTGCCATAATTATACATAAACCCGAGGTTAACTTGAGAACTAGCATAGCCCTGCTTAACAGCTTTCGTATACCAATAAAAAGCTTGCTTGTCATATACAGCAACGCCTTGCACCTTCTCGTACATTACACCAACATTATGTTGCGATTCAGGATATCCCCCTGCGTGGCTGCTTTTTTTATAATGGGCTAACGCAGTCTTATACTGCATTTGTTCATATGCGATAACCCCTTTGTAAAATCATCAGTAGCGAAAACATGAAGTGAAAACATTGCGAGTAATAAAATTATAGGCTTTACAGAGTACATATTAATTAATCCTTTATATTACCTAGTATCCGACAAATTTCGTTAATTATTTAAAAGTGAGAGCTAAGCTTGGTAATAAAAATAGTGCGTGTTTAAAAAGTGCGTTTTTAGTGGATTTATATACTCTTTATTTATATGACTCAACTAGTTTATTTAATAACAATTGCAACCAAGTGACTGGGAAATTTTATCTTTCTGATTTCCAATAAACAAATAAAAATCAAATAAAATACACACTGATACAATTGTTAATATAAATTCAAAAAACATGTTGTAACTAGGCGCGAATTCAAGTCCGAAGTGCACCACTCGCTAAATTAGGCTGCTTTGCGTAATTCATCGAATATTACCACTGGTTGCCTAAACCCTAGACATTTTCTCGGCCTCGCATTGAGCGCCTTTTCTATGTGCGCAATTTGCTTATCTGTCACCGTTCGTAAATCAGTTCCTTTGCGAATGTATTGAGGCTACAAGCCATCAAAGTTCTCATTCAACCCTCTCTCCCATGATGAGTAGGGATTAGCAAAGTAGATGTCGGTTTTTAGCTTGTCTGAAACATGCTCATGTTCACAAAACTCACTACCGTTGTCTGCGGTTATCGTATGAACATGGCGTCGATAGCGCCACAGCATACCTATCATTGCTCTGCTCACTTCCTCTGCACTTTTTGCTGGCACTTTGGGTATCAGGTAAAACTTACTTGTACGTTCGACTAAACTAACGATTGCTCCCGTACCATGCTTTCCAAGTACTGTATCCGCTTCCCAATCACCAAATCGTGTTTTGGTGTCAACAATCGCAGGTCTATGCTCAATGCCAACACGATTTGGGATGATGACACGTTTGCTTCGGCTGCCTTTAAGATAACGTCTGTGTCCTTGTCGCAGATGTTTGTATAACTTGCCACCACTCAATTTTTCTTTTTGAATATAGCCATAAATCCATTCATGACTCACAGGATGCCCGATAATTTTGCTTACACCCGCAATCTGCTCAGGGCTCCATTTTTGCTCCAACCCAAACTCAACGAACGCAACTGTAAGTGCTGGCATAGAATACTTGGTAGCTAGACGTTTTCGCTTACATGTCTTTGAATGTGCAACCTCAGGCAAGTAATGACTTCGAGTACTATTGCGCCTAACTTCTCGACTTATAGTGCTGTGGCTCACTTTTAGCCTTTTCCCTATCTCTCGAAAGCTAAAACCTTCGCGTAAGTAAGCCTCAATCTGGTATCTTTGCCCTTCGATCAACTGCTTGTAACTCATGGTATCTACTCTTGTTTTCTGGCGATTACAGAGTACCACCAACAGGCAGTTGATCTCTTCTCACCGTTTAACCATGAGTGGTGCACTTATTATCTGAATTCGGGGTTTAGTTCAATTGTCACTTAATAATAGGAAATGTTCCAATATTAAAGTGTTAAATGACAAAACGAAAAAACAAAACTTATACAACCGAATTTAACAAGAAGCAGTTGCTTTAGTAACAGAGCAAGGCTATTCAGTTTCAGAGGCCGCAGCGTCCTTAGGGATCACAACCAAACTTATTTATAACTGGAAAGCTAAACTCGAAGAGCAACAAGCTGGGAACTCACTCAATGAAGATGAGCGAGCCGAGCTAAAGCGCCTAAGAAAAGAAAACAAAGATCTCAAAATGGAGAAAGAGATCTTAAAAAAGGCCAGTGCCTTCTTTGCGAGAGAAATGAAGTAAAGTATCAGTTCATCAAGGAAAATAGCCAAGCTTATCGCGTTATTAAATTATGCTCTGTTATAAAGGTAAATCGCTCAAGCTATTACGCGTGGCTGGCACGTCCAGCAAAGCTTATAACGACAGAATAACTACATCTTTATCGTAGAGCCAAAGCACTGTTTAAATGCAGCAGAGAAAGCTTAGGCTATCGTGAGTTATGTAAAAAATTATGCAAAGAAGGCTTTAAAATAACGCGTTATAAAACCAGAAAGTTAATGGCGAAGCTCAATTTAGTGGTTAAACAACGAGTAGCTTATAAAGTAACAACTAAGCGTAAGCACTCAGACGCAGTTGCAGATAATTTGCTTAACCAGAATTTCAATCCGATAGCACCGAATCAAATTTGGGCTGGCGACGTGACGTACCTGAAAACAGGGGAAGGTTGGATGTACCTTGCTGTTGTCATGGATTTATATTCTCGGCGAATTGTTGGCTGGCATATTGATAAACGTATGACGACAGATTTAGTGATGAAAGCCATGATTAAAGCTTATAACTTAAGAAAACCAGCCAAGGGCTTGGTGTTTCTTTCTGACAGAGGGTCTCAATATACGAGTAAGCGATACCGAAACCTGTTAAAGCAGTTTGGTATGCGAGCAAGCATGGGTGATGTGGGAGCTTGTTGGGATAACGCTGTTGTTGAAAGGTTCTTTGGTAGCTTGAAGCATGATTGGTTGCTAAAAGTGGCTCAGCCAACTCGTGAACACATGAGAAATGATGTTGCAGGATATATGAAATATTACAATCTAGAAAGGCTGCACTCAGCTAATAACGATCAGTCACCAGTAGAGTATGAAAATTCTTTAAGAAAAGTGTCCGGCTGGAGTTGAACAGAACAATTTTCTTGGAGGGAGCATTATCGGCATCAATGAACACCGCAATTTTTTCTTTATCCTGCATCAATTCCCTTGAATATATATAGTTATTTTTATTAAAGTTATCAAATATAAAAATAAATTTCGATCACTTTATGATAAATTCATTGATGTAACTTAACTTAAACATGGAAATCAGACGACTGTGATTAATAATCATTTTTTTAAGTTAGTCTCATTAATAAAAAAAACATACTACAAACCTGATTCATATAATCTATTTACTGTTTTAAGAAGTGAATCTGACGAAGTTCGCCTTCATTCACGCTTTTTAGCATCGTTGTTAAACCCGAAAGAAACTCATGGACGTGAGCTAAAATTCCTTAAAGAGCTCATGAAGATTTTAGAAGTAGAAGGTTTTGATTTATCAAATGTCGAAGTTATTAATGAATACAAGAACATTGATATTTATATTAAAAACGACCGAAACCAAGCAATCATAATCGAAAATAAAATATATGCTGATGATCAAGATAACCAACTCAATCGATACTTTCAAACAGCCATTAGTGAAGGAATTAACAAAGATAATTTATGGTTCTATTACTTAACTCTAAATGGTCATGAACCATTAGAGCAAAGCGTTAATGGCATACCAATTGATTTTCTTGCAGGAAATAAATTCAACTGTATTAGCTACCAGCATGAAATCAAAAAATGGCTTACACAAAGTGTCGGACATGCCGCATTAAACCCACCTGTCAGAGAAAGCATTTCTCAATATACAGATCTCATTTCAAAACTCTCAGGAATAAACCAAAACGAGCAGTATATGAAAGAATTAAAAAACCTCCTCTTAGCTGATGATAATATGCTTTATGTTAATGACATAAAACAAGCTTACATAGAAAATTTAATTGATATCCAAAATGAATTATGGATTGAATTAGTTAATTATCAAAAAAAATACTATCCCGAATTAGGTGAATTAAGTGAAGATTCAATCTCGAATGAAATAGTTCCAAAAGACGTTATAAGCAACTACTACACCTCTTCTAGAAATAACAAATATTACGGTCTTTATTTTCCTCTCAAAGAGTCTTCAGCTTATATATCACTAGAGATAGCCCACCAAATGTGTATTGGTATTTGGTGTAACAAGACGCAAAATCCAAAAGAGCACAAAGAACTATCCAATTTTTTAAGAAAGAATCTGTCAGGTAGCACAAGTGAATGGTGGCCTATATGGCGTTATACCCAAGACGGAATAAATTTTAAAAACCCTAACACCGAAAGTGTAGCCATTCTGGTCGATAAAGAAAGCAGAGCTGAACTAGTCAAAACGATGATTGATGACTTATATGTTTTTTGGACAGAAGCAACAAGTTTCATAAATGGAAATACCTAACTTAAATAAAATTAGCGTGGTAAAACAAATTAAATTTCAAACAAAAAAACTTTCAAAAAGTTGAGTTTATGCAAAATAAAGGAGGGCGTTCAGAATTCTGTGTCAGCCTAAATTGCTAAATATCTAGCACGCCATCTAACCTACCTTCGAAGTGAATGGCTAATTGCG
>NZ_LKDX01000072.1:0-11880 GCF_001401795.1 Pseudoalteromonas sp. P1-26
ATACGAGATACGAGATGCGAGATGCGAGATGCGAGATGCGAGACAAGAGATGCGAGTCTGTAGCAGCGATTTTATATCGCGTTTTATTTCGCTTTTTTGAGTTTTCATCTGCATTTAAGCACTTCAAAATCTATTTAGTAGAATGCTTCCAAATAACAAAATCAAACTTGTAATTATAATTGTG
This sequence comes from Pseudoalteromonas sp. P1-26, assembly GCF_001401795.1. Classification (NCBI taxonomy): domain Bacteria; kingdom Pseudomonadati; phylum Pseudomonadota; class Gammaproteobacteria; order Alteromonadales; family Pseudoalteromonadaceae; genus Pseudoalteromonas; species Pseudoalteromonas sp. P1-26. The sequence goes on from NZ_LKDX01000072.1 coordinate 185, forward strand.
TAGTAGATAGTCGAGTTTATTATTGGCTCTAAAGTGAAGTGCGATGAAAATATGTTTTTTACCGGTTTAAAGAATAGCTTTGGGTTTAAGCTACCCGCTAAAATTATAAGTGAAATTGCTAGACAACTAATGAACTCTAACCAGTCTAGGCCTTGTAATATAAGCAAATAAATACCGACAGTTAAATTAATAGTTGCTGCCAATCCGAACAAAATAGATAGCAGCTTTTCCTTTTTATTAAGCGTTTCCATACTGTAATACTCCTTATTACATTATTTAATACCTTTATATTTCGGTAAGCTACGAGAGTAAAATTGTAAGGGGAAAGTTAAGGAGTTTCGAGATGCGAGACACGAGTCTGTAGCAGCGATTTTATATCGCGTTTATTCACGCATCTCGCATCCCGCACCTCGAACATCTCATCTCATAATTCGCACCCCTCACCAATGGCGCGGAATAAAGCTGCTGCTACGTAGGCGTTATGCTTGCATGGCGCGCGAAATAAATTTCACGCCTACGTCGAGTAGTCTTATATTTGTGTGGTGTTTGAGAGTTCATGGCTGAAGCCATTCCTACGAACGCATCAGATTTATATCGCGTTTACTCTCGTATCTCGTATCTCTCACCACGCATCTCGCACCTCGCATCTCGAACCTAGCTCCTAGCTCCTAGTTCCTAGTTCCTAGTTCCTAGTTCCTAGTTCCTAGTTCCTAGTCCCTAGTCCCTAGCCCCTAGCCCCTAGTCCCTAGCACCTAACCCCTAACCCCTCGAACCTAGTCCCTTTTAACTCGTTCGCATATCTCGCGCATTTGCTGTTTTATTTCGGGTTCTTTTTCATCGAATAATTTGGTGATACGTTCGATATAGGCATGGTTTTCTTCGAATGGCACGCCGATTTCGTAGACATCGGCAGCTTCTCGTAGCATTTCTTTATCAAACTCACTGAAAATATCGACCATCCCTTGGGCTTTTTCTCGCTCGATACCAAGTGCCTCAAAGGCTGAACGGCCCATGCGCATGGTGCTGTCGTAAGTTTCGCGAATAATATCTCGACATCCGTAAGCCCATAAATCGTATACATGATGGCGGTCTACAGCGCGGGCAACCACATGTAAATGCGGGTAATTTTGCATCGCATAGCGAACTAATTTAGTAATTTGTTCGGCATCATCAAGCGCAACAACCAGCAGTTTTGCATCTTCAATGCCTGCAGCACTGAGTAGATCTGGTCGAGTGGCATCACCAAAAAAGTTACGAATACCAACACGCTCAAGGGCCTCAAGTTGTTTGTAGTTGTAATCAATCACAGTGGTTTTATAGCCGCCAGCTTGTAAAATACGGTCAACAAGTCCACCCATTCTGCCTGAGCCTGCGATGATCACATGGCTATCATCAGGGAACTCTTCTGTTTCTTTTCCTGCTTGCTCACAAATAAAGCGTGGTGCTATCACACGTTGATATAGAATAAATAACCCCGGCGAAACCAGCATGGATAAGGTCACAACCAGTAATAGCTGGTCGGCAACGGCTGTGGCTAAAACATTATTAGAAACACTGTAAGCAAGTAGTACAAAACCAAACTCACCAGCTTGTGCAAGCCCCAGTGCTAGCAACCAAAGTGCGGCGCCTTTTAGGCCAAAAATACGGCCTAAAATTAATAGCACAACTGTTTTAGTTGCAATCAGTGCGCCGGTTAGTAGTACGATGGTGGCTAGGTTATCTGCGAGTAATTGAAAGTTGATACTCGCGCCAACGGTGATAAAGAATAATCCAAGTAATAGTCCTTTAAAGGGATCGATATTACTTTCGAGCTCATGTTTATAAGGTGAGTTTGCAAGTACAACACCCGCTAAAAAGGTGCCAAGCGCAGGGGATAAGCCAACTAACGACATCATTAAAGCGATACCTATAACAAAGAATAGGGCTGTAGCGGTAAATAGCTCGCGAAGCCGTGCTAGTGCGACAAACCTAAAAATCGGTGCGGTTAAGTAGTTACCACCAAAAACGACGAGCGCGATCATACCTAAAGTAACCAGCGCTGCTTGCCAGCTTTCAAGGCCCGCCACCAAGCTTAAGCGAGCATGACCGTCTTCGCTTGCATGGGTTGTATCTGCAATAGCAGGCGCTAATTCAGGTAAAGCCAGTAATGGAATAAACGCAAGCATAGGAATAACGGCTATATCTTGGGTGAGTAATACGCTAAATGAGGCTTGGCCACCATCTGATTTTAATAGCCCGCGCTCTGAAAGCGTTTGCAGTACAATAGCGGTCGATGAAAGCGATAATATTAAGCCTATTGTAAGTGCTGTTTGCCATGCATGACCAAATGCTAAACCAATTCCAGTAAAAGCGGCTGCTGAGAAAACCACCTGTCCGCCACCTAGGCCAATAAGCTGCTTTCGCATTGACCAAAGCGCTTTGGGTTCTAGCTCTAAGCCAACAATAAATAACATCATTACCACACCAAACTCAGCAAAATGCTGGATGGCAATCACATCAACATTTAAAAATGTCAGTGTTGGCCCAATAACAATACCTGCGAGTAAGTAGCCAAGCACTGAACCAAGTCCAAACTTGCTGGCAATAGGCACGGCAATAATGCCTGCAATAAGGAAAATATAGGCGATTAAGAGAAAGTCAGTCATCGTAATCCTGTTTGTTTTTAATTAACTATGATTGTTTTCGCTAGTTTTGCCAGCAGTTAGGTAGTGAATGCAATCAAAATACGAATTTAGTCAGAAAAATGACAACAAGGCATGGTGTTTAGTAAAAGCGCTTAAGACAAAATAAGTGGGGAAATCGTCGTTTTTTTCTTAAAAACCGCTTGCGTAGCGCTTAGGTAGGTATATACTCGCAACACTTTAAATAGGAGCAAAAAATGAGCAAAAAGAAACAACGTACACAAGGCCAAGTTGATACTGGTCGTGGTGTAATTAACGATAATGTGTACGCCGCAATGGTTACATCTAAGCTGTTCACCGCAAAAGTAGAGAAACCTAAAAAAGGTAAAGGTGCATATCAACGTAAGGCAAAGCATGCAGGACGAGAGTCCTATTTAATCGCTGCTTAATTAAGTTGTGATCAAATAGGATTTTTGTGAAAAGCAAACACTGAGTGTTTGCTTTTTTTATGACTAAAATTCGTGTTAAGAATAATTTTCACTCAATTTTTATAGAAATTTTTACTTGAAAACTAATTTATTCGTTATATACCCATAATCGACACAATCATTATTTTCACCTACCCTCACACAAGTGTTGCTTGTTTTTTATACAAGCTAGGAGTGCCGCGCTTTCGGTGGTTAAATTATTGTTAATTTTATGTTCATTTTCACTCGGTAGAATCATCCTCGTTTTTGCTTTTTGATAAAAATAATTAATTCTTTTTTAGTGGTTTTAACTGAGCCTAGCATCAAAAAGTGTGTTTATTTTACCCTTTATAGGTAAATGCAAGCTTGACGTAATAGCGTTGTGTGTTACTTTAAAGTTGGATTTGTAAAATAAATGTTATTAAAACTTTGGGCGGAGGGAGCGAATGAGCTCGCATAAATTAATAAAAAATGCCTTTAAACTGAGTGCGCTGTCACTAGGTTTATACGGCTTTACAGCACAGGCTGCGATTGATTGCAGCAACTTAGAAGTGTGGCAACAAGGGCAAACACATGTTGGTGGTGATCAGGTTCAGGCACAAGGTAGCGCTTATGAAGCTAAGTGGTGGACGCAAACCAACCCTGTGGAGACTTCTGGTGTCGATCAAGAATGGCGTTTATTGGGCGTCTATGACAGCGTTGTCAATGAGAATCAAGCGCCTCAAATTAGCAGCTTAACACCCGCAGAGGGTTCTTTATTTACCACTAGTGACAGCGTTGTCATAAGTGCTGTCGCTACTGATCCTGATGGTAGCGTGGCAAGTGTAGAGTTTTTTGTTGATGGAACATCGCTGGGTGCTGTGACAAGCACACCTTACTCAGCGAGCTGGCAAGCAACGCAAGGCAGCCATGTGATTAGTGCGGTCGCAACGGATGATTTAGGGCTAACCTCTACAGCGGTTGCACATTCAGTGAGTGTGTCTGATGACGTTGAGCCGGTTAACCAAGCGCCAGTGGCAAGCATTGAATTTAGCTCACTGCCATCACAAGTAATGGTGGGTGACAGTGTGGTGTTTGCGCTTTCTGGCACTGATAGCGATGGCCAAGTAACCGCATTATCGTTAACTGAAAACAGCACTGAAGTTCATCAAGCAAGTGCTGCTTCTTCAAGTTACAGTTGGCAGGCTCCAGCACTTGGGCAATTTTCATTTACCTTAACAGTGACCGATAACGAAGGCGCGACGGATACACAAAGCAAAGTTGTTAATGTTGTTGAAGCAACAGAACCCGGTACAGATTGTAAACCACAAGGCTTATACCAAACACCGGGTGTCAATACCCCATACTGTAGCGTGTATGATGAAAATGGCCGCGAGAAAATGGGCGCCGATCATCCACGCCGAGTTATTGGTTATTTTACGAGTTGGCGAAATGGTGCCAACGGTCAGCCAAGCTACTTAGTTAACGATATTCCTTGGGACAAGATCACCCATATTAACTATGCCTTCGCGCATGTTGATGGCAATAACAAGGTCTCGATTGGTGATCCAAATGCTGCTGGCAACCCAGCGACAAACATGACTTGGCCGGGCGTTACAGGCGCTGAAATGGATCCAAGTTTTAGTTACACAGGTCACTTTAACTTACTCAATAAATTCAAAAAACAACACCCAGATGTAAAAACCTTAATCTCTGTAGGTGGCTGGGCTGAAACCGGTGGTTATTTTGGTGAAGACGGTACTCGCGTAAATAGCGGTGGTTTCTACACGATGACAACCAATGCCGATGGCTCTGTGAACCAAGCGGGAATTGATGCTTTTGCGAAAAGCGCGGTTGAGTTTATTGAAACCTACGGTTTTGATGGTGTCGATATTGATTACGAATACCCATCGTCAATGAACGACTCAGGCCACCCTGATGATTTTCCTATTTCTAATGCTCGTCGCGCAGGCCTTAACGCCTCGTATCGTGTATTGATGCAAAAACTACGTGAAGAACTTGATATTGCAGGTGAAAAGGCAGGTAAGCATTATTTGTTAACAATTGCTTCGCCATCTTCAGGTTACTTATTACGTGGCATGGAAACATTCCAAAGCGTGAAGTATCTCGATTACGTAAACATTATGTCTTATGACTTACATGGTGCATGGAATTCACATGTAGGCCATAACGCAGCCTTGTTTGATACCGGTCTTGATTCTGAATTAGCGCAATGGGGCGTTTATACCACCGCTGAGTTTGAAGGTATTGGCTACTTAAATACGGATTGGGCTGTGCGTTACTTCCGCGGTGCGGTCTCTGCAGGTCGAATCAATATTGGTATTCCATATTACACCCGTGGCTTTAAAGATGTGTCGGGCGGTACTAATGGTTTATGGGGCCAAGCAGCGCTGCCAGATCAATCAAAATGTGCGAAAGGGACTGGCGTTGGTGAGAAAAACCAATGCGGTAATGGCGCACTTGGCATTGATAACCTATGGCACGATAAGAACGATGTTGGTGAAGAAATGCCAGCAGGTTCGAACCCACTATGGCATGCGAAAAATCTCGAAAATGGCATTAACCCTTCTTACCTTGAAATCTATGGCCTAACGCCAGAAACCGATGCAGATGATGTATTAACCGGAACTTACACACGTTTCTACGATGATGTAGCTGTTGCTCCATGGCTTTGGAATGCAGAGAAAAAGGTATTCTTATCAATTGAAGATGAGCAATCAATGGCAACCAAAGTTGATTATGTTATCAACAATGGCCTTGGTGGCATCATGTTCTGGGAGCTTGCTGGTGACTATGATTATGACTCAGCGAAAGGTGAGTATTTCATGGGCTCAAGCTTAACCACACTTGCTTACGATAAATTTAACCAAAGTGGTGTGGCTTACAACACGCATCAAGGTAATGTCGATTTCACCATGCCAAGCGAAGCTGTTGACGTAAGCTTTACAGTGAAAGACTTCCCAATTGGTGATGATAACTACCCAATTTCACCTACATTCGCATTCACCAATAACTCAGATATCGATTTAAGCGGCGCGAAAATCAGCTTTGATGTGCCCGTTTCTACCTCGGCAATTTTCAAATCGAATTGGAATGCACAAGAAAAGCTCGGCATGGCAGTTGAAGCGAATGGCTCTAATGCGGCTGGCGATAATATCGGTGGTTTTGAAAATGAGTTCCATCGTTTTTCAATCACCTTAGTGAATGAGTGGGGCGGTATCGAAAAGTCATTTAACACTGGTGAAACCGTTGAGGCGCAAGTTATGTACTACATGCCAATTACGGGGCCATCTAACTTCACGATTGAGAAAAATGGTAAAACCTACGCCTTTAAATTTGAATACCCAATGCTACCAGATGGCACAGCTGGCAGTGGTGATACTGGCGGTGACACCGGTGGTGATACGGGTGGCGAGGGAAGCTGTAATGGTGTTGATGTAGCAAGCATCCCTGTGTATCCAAATTGGCCGCAAACTGACTGGGCTGGTAACCCAAGCCATGCTGTTGGCGGCGACCTAATGAATCACAACAACGTGATTTACGAAGCAAAGTGGTGGACGAGCACAGAGCCAGGCACATCTGCTGACTGGACGGTGAGTTGCACGCTTTAACCAACTAAGCGGAGCAAGGACTTTGCTCCGCATTTCTACAGCGAGAACAACAATGAAAGTAATGAAATCAAAGGCATTGTCTTTATCGGCAGTGGCAACCAGCATGCTGCTTGCCTGTGCATCAAGCCATGTGAATGCCCACGGATTCTTAGAAAGCCCGAAGGCACGCCAAGCATTTTGTAATGCTGATGGCGGGTACTGGTGGCCTGCTGATGGCACTGGGATCCCTAACCTTGCTTGTCGTGCAGCGTTTGTTGAAGCAGGGCATGTACAGTTTGTGCAAGACATTGAATTTTCGGCTAATACCATTGATTACACAAACCTAGAGGCAGTAAAGCAAAGTGTACCTGATGGCCGATTATGTGCAGCAGGCGACCCAGAAAAACGCGGTATGGATTTACCTTCAGCGCATTGGCAACGCAGTGAGGTTATTCCTAATGCTAATGGCGATATTTTAGTGCGCTTTTTAGCGAGTACGCCGCATAACCCGAGTTTTTGGCAGTTTTATTTAACAAAACCGGGCTTTGATAGTGCGACTCAAGTACTTACTTGGGATGACCTAGAGCTTGTTGAAGAGTACGGTAATCTTGATTTTAGTATTGATGCTAACAACGACCGTTACTATGAAATGAGCGTGTCTATTCCACAAGGGCGCAGTGGCGATGCCATTTTATACACGCGTTGGCAACGAGATGATGCCGGCGGCGAAGGCTTCTACAACTGTAGCGATATTAATATTGTCAGCGATGCGACCCCGACAGAGCCAACCGATTGGGCAGCAATTAGCTACTTTGTTCGTCAAGGACAAGACGCTGAGGTTGGCGGTAGTGTGTCAGCTCGGTTATTTGATGAAAATGGCCAAGAGTTATTTACTCAACAAATGCAGATCACAGCGGATAATCAAGCTAATTGGCAGGCTGAATTTGCAGCGTTGTTAAACCTTAATTACGCGCAGTTAGTTAATATTGGCGTGCAAAATAGCGCCGGAGATATTGCCTTTGATGCGTCTGATTTAATGACTAATCAGGTCTTCACAACGAATGCAAACTACAGCTTTGCACTAAGCGTACAAGCTGCTCCTGACAATACCGCGCCGATAATTCATCAACCAGATGATCTTCAAGTTGAAGAAGAGAGCAGCACCGCGATACACCTGCACGCCTTTGATGATCAGCAAAGCACCTTAACTTATAGCTGGGATGTACCGGCACCACTGAGCTTTACGGGCAGCGATGCCAACATCACGCTAAATGCCCCCGCTGTAGATGCTGATACAAGCTACACCGTAAGTGTATCGGTGTCAGATGGCGAGCTCACAAGCCAAGTTAGTTTTACCGTGACTGTGCTTAATAGCACTGTGGTCGACCCTGATCCAGTTGATCCGAGCGTGCCTGCTTGGAATAGCACAAGCCAATACAACACGGGCGATAAAGTGAGTTTTAACGGCGGAGTTTACAGTGCGAAATGGTGGAACCAAGGCGCACAACCAGACAGTAGTGATGCATGGCAGCTTGAATCTGGCAGTGTATCAATCGAATGGAACAGCGGCAAAGCCTATCAAGGCGGCGACGAAGTAACCTATCAAGGACAGCGCTATCGAGCGCAGTGGTGGACCCAAGGAGATATACCGGGTGCCAGCCAAGTATGGACAGAAATCTAAAGTTTTGTAGTTCAAACTTTATCAATAACAGCGTAACGCTATATAAAAACAGATAAGAGAGAATCATGAATATAAAACAATTAAGCGCAGCCATTGGTGTTGCACTCTTTGCAAGTGCAGCGAATGCGGCACCATCAACACCGACCATCATTTGGGAACCACAAGAGTACTCATTTGTTGAGGTTGACCTTGAAGGCACAGGTTCATATAAGAGCTTGGTGAACCGCGTAGATGAAGTCACTATCAGCATTGAATGGAATGCATGGAGTGGTGACGGCGGCGACAGCTACAAAGTGTATTTCGATGATATGCTGGTTAATGAAGGTTCGCTGGCAGCAGGTACCAAAAGTGGTGTTATTAGCTTCCCGTATGATAAAGCAGGTCGTCACACATTATATGTAGAACTATGTGAAGGCGGTACCACCTGTGCTCGCAGTGAAGGTAAGCCAATTGTTATTGCCGATACAGATGGCGGCCACTTAGCGCCATTGCCGATGGATTATGATCCAAATAACCAAGATATTGGCACCAAAGACGGCCTAGTAACAGGCGCCTACTTTGTTGAATGGGGTATTTATGGTCGTGACTATGATGTAACCAATATTCCAGCGCAAAACCTCAGTCATATCTTGTATGGTTTTATTCCAATTTGTGGACCGAATGACTCGTTAACGGGCGGCCCTAAAAACGCGCTAAATACTGCTTGTGCGGGTTCTCAAGATTTTGAAGTGGTGATCCACGACCCATGGGCTGCGATTCAAAAAGCGCTACCAGGTGTTGATAGTAATGACCCAATTCGTGGTACGTATTCGCAGTTAATGGCGTTAAAGCAGCGTTATCCTGATCTGAAAATTTTACCATCGGTAGGTGGTTGGACTTTATCAGACCCATTTGCCTACTTTACCGATAAAGCCAATCGCGACACGTTTGTGGCATCAATGGAAGAGTTTTTAAGAACCTGGAAGTTCTACGATGGTGTTGATATTGACTGGGAATACCCTGGTGGTCAGGGTGCTAATCCAAACTTAGGCGACCCAGTTGCTGATGGCCCTGCATACGTTGCGCTAATGCAAGAGCTGCGCGCGATGCTCGATAAGCTTGAAGCAGAGACAGGTCGTGAGTATGAGTTAACATCAGCGATTGGTGCAGGTTACGACAAAATTGAAGATGTCGACTACTCACAAGCTCAGCAATATATGGATTACATTTTCTTAATGAGCTACGACTACTATGGTGCATGGAGCAATGTAACTGGCCATCAGGCTGCGCTTTATTGTTCATCGCATTTCCGTGTTGGTCAGTGTGATGGCACGGGTGTTGATGAAGAAGGCGTTCCATATAAAGGCCCTGCTTATACAACTGATAATGCAGTGCAAAATCTACTTGCGCAAAACGTACCATCGAAAAAAATCGTGGTAGGTGCTGCTATGTATGGCCGTGGCTGGGAAGGTGTTTATCCAGAAAACGCGACTATCGCTGATAACCCTATGACAGCACCGGGCAACGGCAAACTTAAAGGCACTACAGCGCAAGGTGTATGGGAAGACGGTGTAATCGATTATAAAGGCATCAAAACTTACATGTTGGGCGCTGCAGAAAATGGCATCAATGGGTTTGAAACAGGTTATGACGAACAAGCCGAAGCCGCTTATGTATGGAACCGTAGCAACGGTAAATTAATTACATACGATAACCGTCGTTCTGTTTTGGCAAAAGGTGCTTATGTTAATCAATATAATCTAGGTGGTCTGTTTGCATGGGAAATTGACGCTGATAATGGCGATATTCTTAATGCCATGCACGAGGCACTTGGTGGTACCGTCACTGAGCCTAGCAATAGAGCGCCAGTGCTATCTGTATCAAGTACAGTATCTGTTAATGCGGGCGAAAGTGTATCTGTTAGTGCATCGGCAACTGACGCAGATAACGATCCACTAAGCTTTAGCTGGACAGCTGACAGTGCGTTAACAGTAACTGGTGAAAATTCAAATACCCTTGTAATCACAGCGCCATCAGTGACTGCTGATACGCAATACACGGTTGCTGTGAGTGTGAGCGATGGCGAGGCAAGTGTAAGCCGTAACGTTACAGTAAATGTAGTAGCACCAACGACAGGCGAGAATCAAGCACCAGTCGTTGCGGCAATTACTGATAAAACAGTGGCAGAAGATGCGAGTGTGGACGTGGCTGTTTCGGCATCTGATGCTGATGGCGATGCGCTTTCATACAACTGGAGTGTGCCAGCAGGCTTAACGCTAGTGGGCTCAGGTGCTGATGTGAGTTTACAAGCGGGCAGCGTTGATGCAGATACTAGTTATGTTGTGTCGGTTTCGGTAAGTGATGGCCAAACAGCAACAGCAGTGAGCTTTAATGTCACCGTGACAGACTCGGGTACAACAACTCCGCCAGATGGTGAAACGACATGGGATGCAGCGGCTATCTATGTAGGTGGTGATACGGTAATTTATAACGGCGTAGAGTACACCGCTAAATGGTGGACACAAGGCGAGCGCCCTGATTTAGGCGGCCCATGGGAAGCAACTTCACAACCAACCGACGGTAATGGTGATGTTGTATGGCAAGCTGCGGGTATCTATAACGGTGGCGACCAAGTTACTCACCAAGGTAATAAATACGAAGCGAAATGGTGGACTCAAGGAGACGAGCCAGGTGTCGCGGATGTATGGAAAGCACTTTAAGTGTAATAACCACATTTAATGCCCATCATTAAAATGTGATTTCCCTTCAAAGCAGCCGTATGGCTGCTTTTTTGTGGGGGAAGTAAGAAAGAGTAAAGTTAGCGAGGGGAAAGGGGAAAGAAGCTTTCAGCTTTCAGACGACCTGTGGGGTTGGTTAGGTCGAGTGTTCATCTTAGCGATTTAAGTCTTGTAGGAGGTACTTTAGTGGCGAATAGAACCCAACATAGTCCATGTAAACCTTTTCAAATTTCCTATCTTCAGACGCGCGAAACAAGTTTCACGCTTACGAATGAAAACATTAGGCTCTAGGTTCTAGGTTCTAGGACGCGATGTAAAATCGCTGCCACAGACTCGAATCTCGCACCTCGAATCTCGCACCTCGTATCTCGTACCTCGTAACTTTACTCTTTCCCCTTGAAACTCGCTAACTTAAGACATTTCCCGGCTAAAGCCAGTCCTACGGGGGAAACAATAGGCGCTAGGTTCTGGGTTCTAGGACGCGATGTAAAATCGCTGCTACAGACTCGTATCTCGCACCTCAAATCTCGCACCTCGCAACTTTACTCTTTCCCCTTGAAACTCGCTAACTTAAGACATTTCCCGGCTAAAGCCAGTCCTACGGGGGAAACATCAGGCGC
>NZ_LKDX01000073.1:0-11627 GCF_001401795.1 Pseudoalteromonas sp. P1-26
TTTTAGGCGTTAGGACGCGATGTAAAATCGCTGCTTTAGTCGTTAGAGGTCAGATGTTAGATATCAGTCGAACTGTGGGGTTGGTTAGGTTGTGCGTTCTTCTCTGCATTTGAACCTTGTAGGAGGTACTTTAGTGCCGAATCAAACATAAATGAGAGCTGTCAGCCTTCAGCTCTCAGACGCGCGAAACAAGTTTCACGCCTACGGGGAAACATAGGCGCTAGGATCTGGGTTCTAGGCGCTAGGACGCGATGTAAAATCGCTGCTACAGACTCGAATCTCGCACCTCGCATCTCGCACCTTTCCCCCGTAACTTGAGACTCGCTAACTTAAAACATTTCCCGGCTAAAGCCAGTCCTACGGGGGAAACATAGGCGCTGGGATTTAGGCGTTAGGACGCGATGTAAAATCGCTGCTGCAGTCTCGCATCTCGAATCTCGAATCTCGAAACTCGTACCTCGTAACTTAATCACTCATCCGTTTTAAACTGTTTGGCGCGTTCTTCTGCGTCAATTAAGGCTTGTGATTTTGGCTGTTTGGTTTTACTTTCTATCACAGGTTTTTCGTCAGAATTAGGATCCCACGTAGGATCTAGCGATAAGTTCGCAAATGGATTATACGGCTTATCATCTTGTTGCTCTGGCTCTTTGTCGGCTTCTTCACTTTTTTCTTCAGGCGTTTCTTCAAGCTTATCGTCGTTACTCAGTTCGTCAGACAAATCAACAGTTTCTACCGCTGGCTGTGACGGCTCTTCTACATTAACGGAAGCTGGTTCATCTTGTAGTTCTTGTTCAAGTGCTTGTAAGGCTTTAGCTAAATCATCATCGTTAATGTCGTCGTGTTCTTCTGCTGGGTTTGGCGCAGTGACTGTGTGCTCATCTTCATTAAAATGATCAGCAAACGATAAATCATCACCCATAAATGATGATAAGTCATATTCGGGCACTTCATCTTTAGACGGTTCTTCGTCAGTAATCGGCTCTTTTGTAGAATACTCATCAAAACCGAAAGATGAAGATGCAGTAAAGCTTGGTTCTTCAATTTCTGGCTTCTCAAACTCATCGATTTCCGGCTTTTCGAGTTCTTCTATCTCAGCTAATACTGGCTCATCGTCGGCAATAGGTTCTTTAGTTGAGTATTCATCAAAGCCAAACGATGACGAACTCGTAAAGCTTGGCTCTTCAATTTCTGGTTTCTCCAGCTCATCGATTTCCGGCTTTTCGAGTTCTTCTATCTCGGCGAACACTGGTTCATCGTCGGTAACAGGCTCTTTTGTAGAATACTCATCAAAACCGAAAGATGAAGATGCAGTAAAGCTTGGCTCTTCGGTTTCTGGTTTCTCGAGTTCATCGATTTCCGGCTTTTCGAGTTCTTCTATCTCGGCTAATACTGGTTCATCGTCGGCAATAGGCTCTTTAGTTGAGTATTCATCAAAGCCAAACGATGACGAACTCGTAAAGCTTGGCTCTTCAATTTCTGGTTGCTCAAGCTCATCAATTTCAGCAGCCTCAAATGGCTCAGGCTCTGTAATTGGTGGCTCATCGTCAGCAACCGGCTCTTTAGCTGAGTATTCATCAAAACCAAATGACGAAGTTGTAGTAAAGCTTGGTTCTTCTAATTCTGGCTCATCAAGTTCAGCTATTTCAGGGGCCTCGAATTTAGGCTCTGCAAATGGCTCAGGTGTAAGAGGCTCGTCTTGCTGAATGTCATCAGCTTGCGGCTCAGCTTCCTCGTTGATGCTATACGATGAACCTTCTAGGCTTGCTAATTTTAGCTCTTGCTCTAGGCCGCGTTGCTCATCCAAAAAGTCGTCATCAGCGTCACTTACGTTTTTCTCGTCGTAACCTAGTTCAAGATCTTCGAATTGATGGGCATCAGCAAAGTCTTCTGCTGGTGGTTGTTCAGGTGAAGTTTCAGACTCTTGTTCTTCTTTATCACGCTGAGCACTAAAGTGCATAAGCTCAGAAAGCTCGTCATTATTGTCAGTTTCGGTTGCTGTAAATGTATCGTTGGCAAGCGGGTAGCTGTCTTCATGAGGGTGCTCTTGTTCTTCGGCCAGCACTGCGGTTGTTGCTTCTTTGAGTTCTTCAGCTTCTTTTTCAGCAGCTGCTTGTGCTTCTGCAGCTGCTTTAAGGGCTTTAGCTTGCATTAAGCTTTGTTCAAGTTCTGAATCGGCGTCTGCTTTTTTGCTTTGACGAATACGCACAATCACTAAACCTGCAACAAGTAATACCAACAACACAATTAAGCTTGGCATTAATAATGAGCTTGAAGAGCTATCGCTGTTTGCAGGAATAGGTTCTGGCATAGGTGCAGGTGTTGGCGCAGGTTTTGGTGCAGGTTCTGCTTTTACTTCAGGTTCAGCTGGTTTTTCAGCAGTTGCAGTCTCAGCACTTTGGGTTTTCACTTCAGTGGCTTGATCTTGAATAGCAGAGCTTGTAGTTGATTCTACTACAGGTTCTTCAGGAGCATCAGAAATCGTAATACGGTCAACTTTTGCTGGTATTTCGGTTTGTTCTGCTGAGGCATTTGTTTGTTCGACAGGCTCTGGTTCTTGAACTTCAGGCTCAATTGTTGGCATTTGCTGTTCGATAGGCTCAACGGTTTGCTCTGCAATTGGTGCAGTAGTTTCTTCAGGTTCTGCTTGAATAGCGCCTGAGTGCACCCTAGGGTTAGCCGCTGCAGTTGAATTAACTGGGGCTGTTTCTTTCGTTTGTTGTTCTAGTTTTTCGAAAGCAGCTGCATTGTTTACTGGCGTTGGATTTTTGCAGTTTTTCTCATAGTTTCTGGCAGCTGAGCGATAGTTTTTATTGCTGGTGTTAAAGCGGTACTCATGCATTTGCTGTTTTAACAAAATACACATGGCTTCGTTGTACTGAGCTTTACTCGTAAAGCTTAAGCTTAGGAGTAATAAGAGAAAAGTTGTTTTTATAATTGGCATAAGTTCTGGACCAGTAAGGTTTAGTCGATGACCTAACAGTTAATTAATTCTAAGCTGAGACGAGTAATTTATCCACATTTGGTTAACAAATTAAGCGTATTCGTAGTGGTTAATCAATTACCATGAGCGCACGGTATTCGTCGTAAGCAAATTGGTCAGTCATTCCGCTTATGTAATCTTGAATTAAGCGGCAGCGATAATAGAACTCGTAAGCGGCAAAATGATCCGGTTCGGCTTTTAGGGCATCAATGGCTTTTTGGTAGCTATTTAAATGTTTATTAGATAGTTTTTTAACAAGTCGAGTTTCAATTAAGTAGTTTTGGTCGCCTTTTAACACGCGTTTAAAAGCATCAGCATCAAGGGCTAGTAAAGGTTTATAGCAGTCAAGTAAACCGCTAATTATACGGTAACCCTGTAGCTCTAAACGCTCTACTTCTTTGTGGCAAAATACATGCTTTAATGCCACTTGTTTTAAAGTGAGCGTGACGGCATGCAAGTGACTTCGATCTTCTAATAAAGCCTGATTAAAATCACCGTGGTAAATGGCTTCAATATTATTAATAAACCGCTCTGCTGCGTAGCTTACTAATGGGTGTAGCAAGGTCACGCGTAGGTAGATAAAAAATTCGCTATTAAAATTGTACGGCTGCTCTTGTGCTTTACTTAACGCATAATCAATGGCTTTTTCGGCAAAGTCGCTGTGTTTGGTATCGTCTATGGTTAGGTTCGTGAGTGTGCGGGTGTATTGCTCTTTTAACTTTTCGCAAAGCGACTCAACACTAATAATGCCTTTTTCTACGGCATCTTCAATATCGGCCAAACAATACGATATATCGTCAGCTGCTTCCATAATGTAGCTAGCAGGATGACGGCAGTATTGCTCAATTTCGAGTTCAGTTTGTAGTGCTTCAATAAACGGCTTTTCGCTGAAGTAGTAACCCACTTTTTTCATCAAGTAGTTTTTATCTTGCGGGCTGTCTATTTTCGCCATGCTGGCCGGGCGTGTATATTTTAAAATTCCGGCACTTTGGCTGTAGGTTAAGTTTAGAGAAAGTAATGAATGAATTATGCGAATACCTTGGGCATTACCTTCAAAACTTTTTATGTCTTGGGCAAGGTGTTTAAAGATCACACTAATACCAATGCCTTTGCAGCGCTCAGGAGTCAGTGCGTCTAAGTGTTTATCAAACCATTGGTTGATGGCTGCTTCACCAAAGTGACCAAACGGCGGGTTGCCTATGTCGTGCATTAGGCACGCCATTTCTACTAGGCTTTCTAGCGGGCGCTCAAGCCCAGCTAAGCCATATTCTTTTTGTTTTGCATCACTGAGCTTATTAAAAATGGTTTGCACAATAAACCTACCCACTTGTTGTACTTCAAGCGAGTGGGTAAGCCTTGAGCGCACTGCAGCATTACGTTCGAGTGGAAAAACTTGGGTTTTTTGCTGCAAACGGCGAATTGCTGCACTGTTAATAATGCGGCCCCGATCACTTTCAAGCGCCGTGTGTAAATTATTGGTAGAACGCATTTCGCGCGCTGGAGTAATTTTTTTACCAAAATCGATCATTTTTCATTCCCACAAAGCGGTAAAATCGGGCTTTTGCGTTTTGTTAGCAACATTTTGCCATTTATTAAATTAAATCTAACAGCTTGTATCTTAAATTAAAATATTCATTTTTATTAAAGTTATTACTTTAAATCGTGGCCTTTATTCATATATTATTCAGTTTTACGCACTTCTTCATTATCTTGTATTAAAAAGGAAAGCCTTTTGGCTATAAAGCAATGATGCAAACTCTGTCTCAAAAACCATGGCTCCTTGCCAGTATTCTTCTGTGTTGTATTGGTTTAACGGCTTGTAAAAACACCCCAGAGCCAAGCGCTGAAAGCACCTTAACGGTGGCCGAAAAAAATGCCATTAAGGCCAAGCAGGGTGCACTGTATGCACGAGGTTTTTATGAAAGCCAACTTGGTAATATCAACTACGCCTCTGCTAGGCAATGCAGTAACTTTAATTTGCAGAGCCACCGTGGCTCAATTCGTTATGCAGAAAACTCGCTTAACGCGGTAATTGATGCCATCGACAACAATTTTGACGTTGTTGAGATTGATGTGCGAATTACCCGTGACGATGTGTGGGTTGTGCATCATGATGCCCGTACAGGTCGGGAAACCGGCACAGTTGACAATAAGCGCCGCAAAATTGAGTCGATGAGCTATAAAAAAGAGTGGGGCTATTTACGTCATCGTAACCAAGATACCGGGTTACTTACCGATGATATGCCACCTTCATTTAGAGAGCTTGCTGCCACATTTGCGCGCTACCGTAAGCCTCATCAAAAACTGAATATTGAAATAAAATCAAAGGCCTCAGTTAACGATTTAAAAATGCTTGATTATTTAGCATATGAATTTGTTGGCGGTGGTAACTACTTTTTTAGCAGTTTAGAAATGCGCAACCTGACTCGTATGCGCGATATTAACCCAGATATTTACTTGGCATTTATTCAGTCACCGGCAAAAGCCTCAATGAATAAGTTAGCAAGTGACCTAAAACGCGGCGCTGGTAGCGACCCAATTTACGAGCGCAACAAAGAAGAGCTTGAGAGCTTACAAGCTCTGGGTAATCGCTACCATCGTGAAAAACGTTACGACAGCCCAGTTAAGCTCGATAGATTAGCAAAACAGCTAAAACGTAACTTTGGTTATGTGCTTGATATTCGTCATTACAAGCAAAGTGCAGCACGCTTAAAGCCGGTTGCTAAAGCGCGCGGTATTATGATTGCCACTTATTCTATTAACGGCCACGACTATCATGAGCGCAGCCTATTAGCGCAGTCACGTTCTCTTCGCCCTGACTCTGTAATTATGGACGATACCGTTTATGGCTTTTGTTCTGTGTTTGAGTTACCAAAAATGCAGCCGTATTTTAGCGATGAAGCAGACGCTAAGTTGATTGCCAGCATGCCCACAGACCTTGATTTAGAGCGCCTTGATGAGCTGTATGCTTATAAAGGGAATCAGCTTTACCCAGCGGTCGGCGGCACGCTTAAATCAACTCAGGCACAAACTTATATTCCCAAAGTAACATCGACTCCTTCAGCACCTAATTTAGAAATTGGGACTCGCCAAGCCGATGAAGATTTTAGCCTAGAAACAGATCCTGCTGTTGAACTAGAACTGCGTAAAAAACAATAAGAATAAAACTATGACTGATTTAATAAAGCCGTTTTGGTGGCGCTGTTTGCTACTTGTTTTAGCTACTTTATATTTATTACCTGAGGCAATTTTTAATGCCCAGTTAGTCTCTTTAGTCGGTTTAGGTACCCCTTCGGCAGAAGACCTTGAACACCTCGAAATTTATGGCCGAGCTGTATCTGGGGTGGGTGTTGCACTGCTGTTAGCTGACTTTTTACCTAAGGCTATGGTTGCCAAAGTGGGCCGTGGCATTATCTCGTTTATCGCTTTATTGTGTTTAGTTTGGCCGGTGGTGTTTTTTGGCCAAAAATATGCCATTGAAAAAACCTTAATTGAGCCTTCAACCGCAGAGCAGCGCCAGTTTGCTACCTACAGTGCTGCACTTAGAGACGCGCTGGCGATTAACTCGATTAAAGTGAACGACCTTGATTACAACCCTGAGCAATTACATAGCTCAGAAAACCTGACCTTTTTGGCGCTGTTTGGTGGCTTACTGTATAGCGATGCCGCCCTTTCAGACAACCTAGAGCAAGATAAGCGAAAGATTATTGCTGCGTTTGTACAGAAAAAAGCGTATCAAGATTTTGATAAACATTATAAAAACTACAGCCAGTTATATGATGAGCTGGTGGTTAAATACAAAGCCTATGCTGATGGCAGTAAAAAGTACAACAGCACTTTGGCAAGTATCGGTGAGCGCGAGCAAGGTTATTGGCAGCAAGTTGAACAAGAGATCAATAGCGGCTGGAACAAGTACCAACAAGCGCAAAAAGCCCATATCGCAAAAGCGTCAGCGCGTGCACAAAAGTATGGCCCGAAGATTTATGATTACCACCACAGCATTGCAAAATGCCGTGAGCGTTATGACAAAAGCAGTGAAAAAGACCGCCGAAATCGTTGTTATGAACGCGAAGCAGCAGACTACCGAAGCAATATTTTAAAAGCCGGTATTGGCTACATAGAGCCTGATTACTGGCTTATTGAAGAAGATGTTTCGGTTGCTGAAAATGCCGCAGGCACTATTTTAATGGGTGTGCTTACTGGTGGTGTTTATACCGCACTACAAGCTGCTAGTTTAGCAACCGGTGGTGATGGCGGCTTTAAAGATAAGCGCTACAAATACACCGATGACCCAGATCATTACCAGCTGCGTTTTTTACAACATCCAAATTTTCATAAGATGTTTGTAAGTGAAACGGGCTACCCATTTACAATCGAAAACTTAATGGCGTTTCGTGCTCACGAAACAACACAAAAGAAGCTTAGAGGACATTTTGCCAGCAAAGGGTTACAGCTTGAAAGCAACTGGAATGTGAATCAACGCCAAGCATTTGCTAATGCTGTAGCCAATAAGGTTACAAGTGAAGCTAATGCACAATGGCAAAGCGAAATGCGTAAACGCGGCATGAGTTTAAAGCCAAACTTAAGCTGGGTTGCGTTTCAGCTACACCCACAAATTCAAGCAAAAATTGCCGATAGAATGGGTGATTTATACGTAAAAAACATTCGTGCCGATTGGAATAAAAAGAACTTTAAAGACAAGGTGCTTGATCCAAACATTGCAAAACGCACCGACAAATACCTAGCCATGCTTAATAGCTCTGAGGGTAAATTTGCTGATGGTGGTGAGTATGCCGAGTACGGGAAGCAAGCATTGCGTTCAGTGATTATTCCGCCTATTTCGATGTCGTTATCACTGTTTTTGATTTGCTTAACCTTTAGCAAGCTGCCGTTAAAACTGTGGCAACTGGTTAAACCTAAGCAAGAAAAGCAACCAACGACAGGTGTATCTGTTTTGCAAAAGCTGATTATGCCTGCGCTGATTTTGATAGTGCCAGTAATGTTTGTGCATAACACCTTTACCAAGGATGATCAAAGCCCTGTTAACTACTTTTTAGACAAGGTCGATGAGTCGAGCAATCCGGTGTTTAGTTATGCTATTCGTTGGACTTTGCATGCCCAGCCTCTGCTGCATCCTCTTGGTTTAAAGTTTGAAGAAAAACTGCATATTTACGAGAACTTTAGCCCGCTGAGCCATGCTTTAGCCAAGGTTGATATTTTGCGCCATGGCGATGCCAGTTTAAGTGCTGAGCAGCAACAGCGTAGACAATATCTGGTTGAGCAAAAAACTAAACTTACCATTACTACAAACCCGGCGAACGCCACTATTCGCATTATGAATATCGGCCCTAAATATCGCCCCGGCATGACATTAAAAACTGGCGCTTATGATATTCAAGTGTCGGCGCCTGGGTATAAAACGTATCGACGTTGGCACCAAGTAGATGCTGGCGAACAAACATTAACCATTGATTTAAGCAATTAATTAAGCAAGGAATGAAAATGCAACATTGCCAAAATACGGTGTATGCCACCGATCTTCACTGTTGTGACTGTGGAGAAGCTCTTGAGCAAAAAAGACAAATGCACACGGTTGAAGAACTCAGCCCTGACTTGCTGGTTGATGTGAAAAACTATGCGCCACAAGCGAGTACGATCACAGGCGTTGTGAAATCAATGTTTTACTATAAGCGTCGTTATAAAACCAATAACGACAACATGCTGTACGGTTATTGGTGGCTAGAAGTTGAAGACAAAGATGGCATTATTCATGAGTTTAGTGTTGATGCAGAAAAAGATGTGATTGCTAACCTACAAAAGGGCAATGTAATCACCGCATTTCAAGAAACACCGTTAACGCTTAATTATCGCATTGCTGATGGCAATGCTAGGCGGGTAGTTAAAAATGACCGCTTTATGCCTGTTGTGATTGTGCATTTTGCTGACCAACAATATCGCAGCTGGGACAAAACCATTAGCCGAAACTACACTGGCGGAACGATATTGTGGCTGGTGCTAAGTGTTATTACATTCTTAATCATGTTGTTTGCTGCAAAGCTTGAGTTTTTGCCTGCGCTACTTGCGTCATTGCCAGTTGCTATCGGGGTATTTATGGCAGAGCACAACTACCATAAAAAAGCTAAAGCCAAACAAGAAGCAAAGTATGATGCGATTTTAGCTGCAACAGATGTGATGCTATCGACCACCCTAAATCAACTGGGTTATAACATGCTGGCAAGAACGCCAAGTAAGTCAGATGTTATTTGTATCTCTTGCCAGCAGCGTATTAGCCAAGATGCTGCGCATTGTTATTGCTGTGGCGCTAAGCAACACGTTGAAGCGATTGCTGAAAAAGAACAATCACTTGCAAAAGATGATGAGCAAGCCATTAGCATTCAAAAAGCGTTAGAGTCGAGCATAACTAAACCGACCAGTATTGCTGAGCTTGAGCATGCCATTATGGATGAGTATAGCCTTGCATATGAAAACGCTTATGAGCATAAAAATGTTTGGGCACGTAACGAAAAAGGCACTATTCGTCATCGTGCTGTGCTTGGCAAAGTACTAGAAAAAGAGCAAAGCGCACATGCTAATGAAACCCGCCAAACAGTGACCACGACAGAAACCACAACGACGTATCGAGGTGGCACGTATGTAGGTAGTGACGTAAAAGAGCGCGTTGAAGTTTATCGTAATCGTAGCACCACCTTAAAAGGTGAAATCATGCTCGAAACCGCATCGGGTGAACCATATATTTTTAAAGCGGGTGAAGATTTACTGGGCTCTGTTGATATTGGTGATTGGGTGTATTACGCCTACAGCAGTGTAGACACAAAACGTTATTATAAGTATTACCGAGAGTATGCCGTTAATGTGAGTAAAGACATTACTTATGACAACTCATCAGTACGCAGTTTTGGTATGGTGCATGGCTTTAACCGTATGGTACTACTTGGTCTTACATCAATAGGGTTAGCTTGGTACTTTGATGCGCAAGATTTTTATCCATTAGTAAATACACTTGTGCCAGATGTTGGCATTGATTTACTCAATGATTACCCGCAAGTGGTTGAGCACTTAGATGGCCTACCGGTTGCTGTGTTTATTGTGTTAAGTGTGGTTACAGGCGTTTGGGGCTTTATTTATAGCCAAATAAACGGCTCACGTTTAAAACGTAGTGTGAAAAAGCTAGAAAGCATGATCACAAAATTTTCAAAACAGTTTGGTAAAGTTTCTGAGCAAATTAACAAATTGAACTAAAAAGGGTTTCGCATGCGTATTTGGCAATTAGTTTTAGCGGGTTTATTAGCGTTCAGCTCTCTTGTAAAAGCGGAGCAAGAGCAATCTGTGGTACTTATTTCGATAGATGGATTTCGCTGGGATTACATTGAAAAACATCATGCAAAGCACTTAAAAGCAATCAGTGAACAGGGCGTGAGAGCAAACAAAATGCGCCCTGTTTATCCGACCAAAACCTTCCCGAATCATTTGTCGATTATTACCGGTTTATTGCCTGTTAATCATGGCATTGTCGAGAACCGCTTTTGTGATACTGAGCGTAACGACTGCTACAAAATGGGTAAAGGGAAAGACGACAGCACTTGGGTAAATGGTATTCCGCTTTGGAACCTAGCGCAAATGCAGGGCTTAAAAGCCGCCACCTATTTTTGGCCTGAATCAGATGCGCGCTTTAACGGCATGCTACCTGATTACTTTTATCATTATTCAAAACACAGTGATTACCAAAAGCGTGTTGATCAAATTATTCAGTGGTTGAGTTTGCCAAAAGCACAGCGCCCACGTTTAGTGGTAAGTTATTTTTCGTTGGTCGATAGCATGGGGCACGAGTTTGGCCCTGATGCTAAAGAAACTTATGACGCAGTGCAAAAGCTCGATAGTTTAATGGCTGATTTATCGAGCCGTTTAAAAGCGCTTGATGAAAACATTAACTTAGTGATTGTGTCTGATCACGGTATGGCGTCTGTAGATCCAAGCCTTAGTATTAAAATTGATAGCTTGCCGCAAGACGACAACTTCATCGTGCAAAACACCGGCCCTCGGGTTTTATATTATGCAAAACCAGATAGCAAAGCAGACATTAATGGATTCAGTAAAAAGCTTGCTCAAGCCGCTGATGGTCGCTATATCGTGCTAAGCGAGCAGCAAAAGCGTGATTATCACTACGATAAAGGCCCGCGCGTTGGCGATATTATTTTACAAACCGACGCACCTAGAGTGTTTACTGACAGCAAAATGGCCGGTTATTTAGGCACTCATGGTTACGCTTACAGCGAAGATATGGCCGCAACCTTTATCGCCACCGGCCCCGCCTTTAAACAAGGCCTACGTTTAGACAAAGTAAGTAATTTAGATGTGTACCCGCTGATCGCCAAAATTCTAGGCCTTGAGATTTTAAGCCCAATCGACAGCGACGGCGCAAGTTTATGGCCCGCGATTGAGGAGTAGGTGTGAGTTGGTGAGGGGAAAGGCTCTAGGGGAAAGAGTAAAGTTAGAAAGGGGAAAGGAGCTGGGTATTAGGCTCTATGCGCTAGGCGCTAGGACGCGATGTAAAATCGCTGCTACGAGTTTGATTTCACTTGTAGGAGGTACTTTAGTGCCGAATAGAATCAAACATAAATGAGAGCGG
>NZ_LKDX01000074.1:0-11044 GCF_001401795.1 Pseudoalteromonas sp. P1-26
AAGATAACCGTCAATTTCCCTTGGTAATTAGCGATTACGACAGAATCGCGTGGTAATTAAAGTACGACAAAATCGCTTGGTGTTAACATATCTTTACTTTCTAACTCCGCTACTTTCTGCCACTGTAAATCGAATGTTTGCTTATATAAATCCTTTGCCATTAGATTCTTTGATATCAGCAAAGCAAAGCCTAAGATTATAATTCGTAACACTTTTAACCCTTTTTAAAATATAAAAACCTAATCTTAAAGATTAGGTTTTGGTTCTAACACAGGAAGAATCAATTAGAATTTGAGCTTCATACCAGCAAAAAATTGTCTGCCAATAATGTCATAAGCTCTCGGCTCTGTATTGGTACCCGCCGCAGATCCGGTCACAGTCAAGCGTGGGATAATATCTGGCTGCTCATCAAATAGGTTGTTAGTACCAACATACACATTCAATGAATCGGTTACATTGTATGATGCTCTAACATCTAAGTAATAAACTGAGTCGAGGGTATTAATATCGTCTGATAATGTTTGGTTCACATCATTATTAACGTCATTTTGCGTTTCATCACGATAAGTGAGTTGAGCAAAAAGGCTAATATCATCAGTAAGACTATAAGTACTTTGTAAGGTGTAACGGAATTCAGGGTATAGAACTTCACCTTTATAATCTCGCTCTACACCTGCGGCACTGGTCGTTACATACTCGTCAAGGTATGAAGCTGATAAGCTTAAGTCGAACCCTTCATATGTATAATATGCTTCAATATCGACACCACTAGTTCTTACTTCACTTTCATTAATAGCTTGAGAGGTAATATTAAGAATTGGGCCATTTACTGCACGTACAACATTACCACCGCATGTTGGATCAAATTCACTTGGGTCAACGTCATAGCATCGACTGATTATCTCACCAGCACCAACATTTAAAATCGCGTCCTCAATTTCAATCGAATAATAATCAACAGATAACGAGAATGCTTCTACTGGCGTAAAGATGGCACCTAATGTATAGGTATCAGCGGTTTCTTCTTTAAGGTCCGTTGACCCTGTTTGCAAAAAGCGCTCATTCTGGCTTTCTGAGCCAACTAATGTAAATGCTCCGGTAGAATCAATGCGGTCTGAAATTGCGGCAATGCTGCGACAGTTTTCAGCAATATTTCCAGTGGTGCTTGCATCAACGCCATCACACACATCATGCCCACCTGTTGCACTGGCAGAGCCTGATGAATATAGATCATTCACGTTTGGTGCTCTAACCGCACTAGATACACTCGCTCTAAAACGAACGTAATCATTAACCGGTGCATCTAAACCAAGTCGATAAGTGGAAGTGCTGCCAATTGAAGAGTAGTCCCCTGCACGCAATGCTAAACTCACGCTTAACCAATCAGCAACTGGGACAAAAAGCTCTCCAAATGCTTCGTACGAATAAAAACTACCCTTTGTAGGGAATACCTGTAGGCGTCTGGTAATACCTGCTTGTCTAAAAGCGTCTGGAGTTTCAGCACCTTCTTCTCGGCGATATTCAATACCTGCTGCAAAACTTAGATTTTCATCATTTAAAGTAAATGGTAATTCACCCGATAATGCACTATTAACAACATACTGCTTGATTACGCCATTTTGACCGGTATCTACAGAGATGTAATCAACTGCTTCATCAGAAAAACCAACGATTCCTGCTTGGCCTAGCTCACTATCAACAGTACCAAATGGGTTAACTGGCACACAACCTTGCCATCTGTCTGTTACATCAGCGCATTGATAGCCACCATTTCCATCTTCTTCAATATTTAGTGCAGAACGAAGAGCAACTAAATTTACATCGCCAGTATTTTTTTGAACTTGTGTAGTCGTACCGTAAACTGCAGATGTACTCCACAGAAGACCACTGTCTAGCTCATAATCTAAGCTACCAGCTACACGGAAAGTTGTTCTTCTATTTTCAACACCAAGATTGTCAAACTCAGCAAGACGTCGAAATGTTTCTACTCGATCTAAAGAGGTACTGCCATCACCACTATTTAATAGATAAGGAAGCAACTGACTTTGCGCACTACTACCATTAAAGAAAGGACTATTCGCAACATCGATGCCTGTCGTACCGCCACGGTTAACGACAAAAACGTCGTTTACTACGCTTAAAGGTGCTGTCTCAATATTTGTTGATGAGTTAACTTCTGAGTAGTTTATTTCAAGATCTGCAAATAACTTATCAGAGATATCAAAAGTCATACCTGCTGCAGCAAACTGGCGTGTATATGGAGCAATTGCTTTACGATAATAAGTCTGGTTATAGAAATCACTTTCACCGTTTAGCTGACCATCTGAAGTAATTGTGGGTGCATTTTGGCTAAATGGATCACCATTACCGAATATACTTAAATCACCAAACTTTAAAGCACCTTCATCAACATGCATTGGCCCATTACGTACATGCAATGTTTCTCTTAAACCATCGCCATCATCATCCAGTACATTGATACTATTTCGTGAAAAGTCACGGTCTCGAGCATTTAAGTTATCTTGATTCGCAAGTCCCAAAGAAACCCAAGCATTGCCCCCATCAAAATTCTTACCATAAGTAAAATCTATATTTTGACGAGCAGCACCACCTGCATCTGAATCTGCTCCGAAAGCATTAATCTCTACGCCATCAAAGTTTTTCTTAGTAATGATATTCACAACACCAGCAATTGCATCTGAACCATAAATTGCAGATTGCCCACCAGTTAGAACATCAACACGCTCGATGATAGATGTAGGGATAGAGTTTAAATCAACACCATATCCATCACCAGCAGATGTACCTGATACATAACGACGGCCATTAACCAATACAAGAGTACGTGCCGTACCTAAATTACGTAACGAAGTAGTACTAATACCTGAGCTACCGCCACCATCATGATTATTCGACGCATCATTTGTGCCTGCAGTGACAGAAGGTAATCGGCTTAGCGTATTTGAAATAGAAATTGCACCGATCCCTTCAATTGTTTCTTTACCTACCTCAACTACTGGAGATGAAGATGTAAAATTTACGCTACCTTTGAAAATATTTGAGCCTGTAACATTTATACGCTCAATACCTTTTTCAGCTTTAGCTTCCTCTGCAACAACCTGTTGACTCATCGCCGCAGCAATACATGTCGCAAGCGCTGACATGTGAAAAATACTTTTATTGTTATTCATGGTTTCCCTCTATGTGATCGTAAAAAAGTGACAACAGCTCAAATATCACCCAGTTAACCTATCATACCAGTATACCTTCAGCAATATTTTTGTTCACAAAAAAGTAATAACAAAATGATATAAACTTATTCGGAAATATCTAAATTATTGAATATTAATAAGAAGCTAAGTTAGAGTTGACTGAATTAAATCAGTTATTTTGTTCCAACAACGTAAATCTGATGTGAAACCAGGAAAAAAGTTAAAGTGGTCTTTGCCCTTCAATCTATCGATTAAGATATTTGAATTTTGCTCAATACTTGATAACTGATTAATACTCACTTCTTCATCTTCGGTGCCATGGAGGAAATGGTAGTTCACTTTAGAATCTAGCAGCTCTAATGGATTGCTATCCCTTAGCCTTGATGCAATCTGAAAGTTATTACCTGACAATAACTTTGTAACTTGCTCAGGTTGCCCCAAGTCTTCGGAGCGTCTCAAGTCCACCACTCCTGATATAGAAATCGCATGTTTTATTTTTAATGGATCATTATGATACAGAGGACTTTCCTTGTTAATATTCTTTCGTGAAGCACACCAAGTAGCCAAATGTCCCCCTGCTGAGTGACCAACAATAGTTATATTCTCAAGATCCAAATACTCACTTCTTTCGATCGTTTTTAAATAATCAACGGCCATTGCAACATCCAACAATGAAGTTGGCCAAGGCGCACTGTGATTATCACCAAAAGCATTCATTCTGCGATACTCAACATTCCAGACAGCTATACCTTTATCAGCAAAATACTCAACGATTCGTTTAGTCGCATAACTATCTAAACTATGGCTATCTTTCCAGTATCCACCGTGAATGACGATAAGAACTGGCACTATTTGTTTATTATCAGGACGAAATAATTGGCAATATTGCTGTGAGTCTTCACCGTATTTGAAGATTTTCATGATTGTTTCTCTAATTAAACTTGTGTAAAAACCATACCACTGGTATAACAGCTATACCAACATAATAATTTAAATATTAATAAAATTTAAAAATGTACTTTTGAGTTTTCATTAAAAGTACTCATTCTGAGGGATTTACATGAAACTGATTGTTGGCGCTTATGCATCTGCACCTTCTAACAACACATGGAACAAAGAAGAAGAATCAAACTATTACGATGCTTTAAAAAGAAACGATGCAATCGATGGGCTGGAAATACCATTCACTTCTAAACTGCATTCCTTCGATGAGCAGTGGTATTTGAGCAAGCTCAGTGCAAGATGGACATATGTTCTGACTTGTATTCCTGGAACAATGATGGCTCTCAATCAGGATGCGTCTTTTGGCCTAGCTTCAAATCAAGCTGCTGGACGAGAAAAGGCGATGCAATTTTACAAAGGCGCGGCTGAAGCAATTGCCACTATTAATAAGCAATTAAAGAAACAGGCTGTAACTCATGTATTAATTCATACTGCTCCATCTAATCCACAATATAGATGTGATAAAGCACTTGAAAAATCCTTATTAGAATTATGTTCATATGATTGGCATGGTGCCAAGTTACTAATTGAACATTGTGATGCATGGCAGCCAGAAAATCCTTTTGAAAAAGGCTTTATGGATTTAGAGTCTGAACTAGCAATTGTAAGTAAAGTTAATCAAGAGTCTAAATGTGGGATAGCTTTTTCTTTAAACTGGGGTCGATCAGCGATCGAGTTTCAAAGTAAGTTAGGAGCAATAGAGCATATAAAGGCCTGTAATGCGAAACAATTACTCAATGGGTTTATCTTTTCAGGAGCAAGTGCAAGCTCTGACATTTATGGAAAATGGCGTGATAGCCATATGCCACCCTCTTTGGAGTCCTTGGAAGACCCTACATTAGAAGACTCGGAATTAGATACTCAAGCAATAAAAGATTCTATTAACGAATTAAACTCAAGCTCGCTTGACTTCATTGGCTGTAAAATTTCCTTGTTACCTACATCTAGAGCTACAGAAGAAAAAATAAAGTGCATACATGACACTGTAGCTGTGATAAAAAATGTATTAGAAAATAGAATTTAAAAATAATTGTTTTGGTTAATTTGCTAATCTAAGACCCTTCGGTATGATAGGATGATAGCTTGATAGAGGATAGGTTAAAGACATGTCGTTAAAAGTAACACGCCCTGTAGAACGTAAGAAACTTTCAGAGACTGTTGAAGAAGAATTAGAACTCATGATCCGCCAGGGTGAGATAGCTGAAGGTGAAGCTCTTCCATCTGAGCGAGATTTAATGGCGGCTTTCGGTGTCGGCAGACCATCAATTCGAGATGCACTCTCTGCATTAGCGAGAAAAGGCTTAGTTAAGATCAGCAGTGGTGAAAGAACCAGAGTAACTCGCCCTTCTGCTGATACTATCATCTCAGAGCTTTCAGGCATGTCTAAAGACTTTTTAGCACAGCCAAATGGTTTAAAGTATTTTGACCAGCTTCGCCGTTTCTTCGAATCAAGCTTAGTCAGACATGCAGCAGCCTATGCGACTCCAAGTCAAATAAAAGAACTGGAGGATGCACTAGAATTAAATGGCAAAGCAATTGAAAACGACAGCCAATTTAGAAAAACTGATATTTATTTCCACAGAGTTATCGCTTCTATACCTGGCAATCCGATTTTTCTTGCGGTGCATCAGGCTTTAGTTGATTGGTTGATCGATGCACGCCCAGACAGAGTTAATACTGCTGAATTGAATAAACGCAGCTACGATGACCATGTTGCTATTTTTGAATGTATAAAGAATGGCGATGTTGAAGGAGCTGATGCACAGCTTATGGCCCATATAGATTACGTTTTCGATAAGTACTACGGGTAATAACTCTCCATAAAGTTGAACAAGCAACATCCTAAAAGGCTATAAATTAGCCTTTTTTTGTGCCTGAAATTTAAATTAATGATGGATTTTTAGACTTACCACTGGTATAACAGGTATACAGGATAACAAACAGAAGCTGTTATGAAAAAAATAATTATATTTATCATCGTATTATTCATGTATGTATCATCAACATCAGCTAATACACAATCAACTTGGCAACAAGACGCACAAACTGTGGAGCCAGATATTATTAGCAACCCATTAGCTTTTCAGATGTTTAATAATGAAAAGCAGCCAGAACTCGATGTTGACCCCTCATCTCTAATTTTGCTTTACGGTGATAATTACATAGTTATTAGTAGTAACAAAGCTGATAATTTAGTCACCAAGAAGGTATCTTTTAATCAAAAGTCATCACAGCAAGAAATTGAAAAGCTTTCTGTTCTTCCTAATCACTTTGATAAGTTCCAAGCTACTATCTTAGAGAATAAGCTATATCTTGTTGGCTACCGAAAAAAATGGCTCTTTTATTCTTTAGATTTACAAGAAGAGCAAGCCCAATGGCAATCGTTGCCGACACCTGTGTCACCAAATAGTGCTGTAAAAAACGTTTATTTAGCAGCTCAAAGTGACGGTGAAAAAATAGCGATATATAGCATTAGCCAGCTAAGCTCGCCGACGGAAAAAATAAACGTTAGCCAATTTTTATCTAAAGAAAGTGGATGGAAATCTATAGCACCGGCTAATCAAATAGCTGTATTAGACCCAATTTCATTTAGCTCTGCTTTTGCACAATCACACATCTTAGTAATGACTCAATCAGCACAGGTAATTGGGTTTAATACTGTAACAAAGGCTTGGAGTGAATATCATGAAGCAAGCCCTTACCTTAGAACTATTCAAGCAAAGTTAGTTGGCACAGAACTAGTAGCTTCATTCAACAATAGTGAAAGCGGTTCTGATTCAATTGCAAGGTTACAGCTTAAAAACACAAATAAAGACTTTGGTTTAGTTAACATGTTAGTGCTAGTCGTTTATTTGCTAGCTGTTGTAGCTGTCGGTTTGTTCTTTATGTTCAAAAATAAAAATACAGATGACTACTTCCGAGGTGGTCAATCTATTCCTTGGTGGGCAGCGGCCTGTTCAATATACGCAACAATGCTAAGTTCCCTTACTTATATTGCATTACCTGCTGTCGTTTATCGCTCCGACTGGGTGTTATTACTGGGTATTTGGATGATCATTGCTGTTGCTCCTATTGCAGTTTACGTTGCGATTCCATTTTTCCGACAACTAGATGCAACAAGTGCTTATGAATACTTATCAAAAAGATTCAACCTACCCGTGAGATTATTTGCGAGCGGATTATTTACGTTATTCCATGTTGGAAGGATGGGTATTGTAATGGCGCTTACTGCACTTGCATTATCCGCAGTTACTCCACTTAGCGCGGCCGAAAGTGTTCTTATTATGGGAGTCTTGTGCTTACTTTATTGTACTTTAGGCGGTGTTGAAGCCGTTATTTGGACAGATACAGTACAAACTATCGTATTGCTAATAGGTGCTTTTGCTTGCTTTGCAATCATCATAATGGGATTAGATGGTGGATTTACTCACTTTATCGAAATAGGCATTGCCGATAATAAATTCACATTTGCAAATGTTGATTTTAGCCTTAATAGCATAACAACGTTATCAATTTGGGTCATAGTAATCGGCGGCATTGGCCAAAATATTTCTAGCTATACAGCGGATCAAGCAGTAGTGCAACGATACATGGTAACCGAATCTTCAAATGCAGCTACTAAATCTATTTGGGCAAATGCATGGCTTGCAGCACCCGGCGCACTACTCTTCTTTTGTATTGGTACTGGATTGTATGTGTTCTATCAACAACACCCAGAAAAGCTTGATCCAAGCCTGCAAATCGACCAAATCTTCCCGGCATTTATTTCAAATGAGCTACCAATCGGAGTAGCAGGTTTAATAATCGCAGGTATTTTTGCCGCAGCTCAGTCAACTGTATCTACCAGTATGAATTCAATTGCAACAACTGTTGTGACTGACTTCGTTCGTCCGTTTCAGTTAGTCAAAAATGAAAAGTCATACATGAAAGTAGCTAGAGCATTAACATTTTTATCTGGCTTACTTGGAACACTCGTCGGTCTTATCTTCATCGACCCTGAGATTCGTTCATTAATGGAGGCTTACTTCAAAGTGATAGGTATGTTCATGGGGGCATTAGGCGGAATATTTGTACTTGGGGCATTAACTAAAAGAGCAAACTCTTTAGGTGCAATTGTAGGCCTCACAAGTGGTGTACTCGTCATGATATCGGCTTGGCAATTTGGTTGGGCTAACGGTTACCTATACGGAACAATTGGTATTTTGACTTGTTTGATTATTGGTTACGTAGTCAGCCTTATCAGCCCTAAGCACCAGAAAGATTTAAATGGCTTAACTCTATTCACGATGAACAAATAGCAAGGTAGAAAATCATGTCAAAGAACCTACAACTCGAGGCCGAACTCTTAAATTCTCTTAAGGGAAGCTTAATTGCCTCATGCCAACCAGTCGATAATGGTCCAATGGATAAGGTAGAACATATTGTAGCAATGGCACTAGCAGCTGTTGCAGGTGGAGCTAAAGGACTAAGAATTGAAGGTGTTGAAAATGTAAGAGCGGTTGCTTCAATAACCAAGGTTCCAATTGTTGGTATTGTGAAACGTGATTTAAACGATTCGCCTATACGCATTACACCGTATGTTGAAGATGTCATTGCGCTAGCTAAAGCAGGAGCAAAAATAATCGCTTTTGATGGCACTGATAGAGCACGCCCTGTTGATTGCTTAACCCTACTCGCAACTATTCATGAACAGGGGTGTATAGCAATGGCTGACTGTGCGGATTATAAAATGGGTCGCTTACTTTTCAATGCAGGGTGTACCTTCATAGGTAGCACAATGTCTGGCTACCTAGATTTATCAAATACGCCTAACGAGCCGGACTATAAGCTCGTCAGTGATCTTGCAGAAGTCGGGGTGCCTGTAATAGCTGAAGGTAGATATAACACACCTGAGAGAGCTGCAATTGGAATGCAAATGGGTGCACATTGCGTCACTGTAGGATCTGCAATTACACGTATTGAGCACATAACCAATTGGTTTGTTGATAGCATTGAAAGCCAAGCAAGAGCGTAGCAAATATGGATATATCAATTGATGTTGGTGGAACAAAAATCGCGTGTGCTCTTATAGAGGAAAACCAAATTCTAAAGAGTAAAAAAGTCGATTCGATAATTCATCAAAACCTTGAATCTCTACCTAATTATCTATTTGATTTAATTAAAGATTGGTTACCAAAATCAAGTAGCGTGAACGTTGCCTGCACAGGGCAAGTTAGTCAAGATTCAGTAAGTTTTCTCTCTGCTGGCAAAAAGTTACCACTGAAGCCCCGTTTAGAAGAGTTAACCAATTTGCCCGTCACTATTATTAATGATGCAGCAGCTGCAGCTTGGGCTGAATACGAGTTAAACCAGAACTTAAGGAAACAAGATTTTATATACATTACTGTGTCCACAGGTGTAGGTGCTGGCATTGTCTGTAATGGCAACTTAATAACTTGCCAAGATGGGTTTTGTGCTCACCTAGGTCATACTACAGTCCCCGTTAAAAGTACTAACGTTTATCCATGCCACTGCGGCCGAAATAACTGTGTAGAAGCAATAGCATCAGGAACAGCCATCGCTAAACATGCCTCCTTAGTATTAGGTGAAATTATCGATTGTAAAACTGCATTTGACTACTCTTCGCAGCTAAGAGCAGTAAATGAAGTAATCAATCAAGCAGCGGATGCAGTTTCAGAACTGATCTTCAATATGAAAGCTACACTCGGTAACCAGCATGTAGTGCTTGGTGGAAGTGTAGGTAACTCAGAACTGTTTTTTGAAATGGTAAATGAAAGAATCAAAAGAGCTTCAAGTTTATATCAAGTAACTCTCATTAAACCCGTTACAGGTGCGAACGCGGATATGCTTGGTGTTCACTATTACGCGCAAAAGCTGAAAGGAGTTGAACTATGCAAGTCTTAATTTTTGATAATAAACAGAAGGTTGCTTTTTTTGCAGCTCAACTTTTTAAAGAGTTACTTCAACTAAAACCTGCAGCGACGTTAGGACTAGCAACAGGTAGTACGCCAATTGAACTTTATAAAGAATTAGTAAAACTTTATGAGAAACAGGAGATCAGTTTTTCCAAAGCTGCCAGTTTTAATTTAGATGAATATTATGATATCGATGAAGGTAATAGAAACAGTTATCGCTATTTCATGAACTCCATGTTATTTGAAAAAATCGATATAAATTTGAAAAATACCTACCTACCAACTTGTAATCAATATCAAAACCCTGGCCAGCAAGGTAAACATTACGAAGCGCTAATCCAAGAGTGTGGAGGAATTGATTTACAGCTACTTGGTATTGGCGCTAATGGCCACATTGGATTCAATGAGCCAACATCAAGTTTGGCATCGCGTACTAGAATAAAATCCCTAACTCCTCAAACAATCCAAGATAATAGCCGCCTTTTTGAGAAAGGTGAAAGCCAACCACAGTTAGCAATGACTATGGGAATTGCTACTATCTTAGATGCAAAATATATCGTGTTGTTAGCAACGGGCGAAGCAAAAGCAAGAGCCGTATCAGACATGGTTAATGGCCCATTATCTGCAAACTGTCCTGCGTCAGCACTGCAGATGCACCCAAATACAATTGTTCTTTTAGATGAAGCAGCTGCGAGTCAGCTAGATAATAAAGAGTATCTTCAATGGGTCGCTAACCAAAATGAATCCATCGTAAAGAAACATGGTTACTTTAAGGATTTATAAAAAACAGAATTATACTTGTTGTCATGCTTGCTCTTGATGAGTTAGATAAAGCAACAATTCGTCTGTAATTTCCAGTTTACCCTCTGATTTCACCTATTCAGCTCCATCCATGGTCAGGTACTTTTTACCAGA
>NZ_LKDX01000075.1:0-10628 GCF_001401795.1 Pseudoalteromonas sp. P1-26
TTCGTGAAGGCTTGAGCCGTATGCAGTGAAAGTTGCACGTACGGTTCTTAGGAGGGCGACACTTGGTAACAGGTGTCGTCTATCCGACAGAAACAAGTTGAAATACTAGCCCTGCTTCTTATTGCATTAAATGATAAGTATACAAAAGGAGTAGCACGCTACTCCTTCATTGCCCTCAAGCCTCGCCTTACATTATCGTTGGCAATACGCTTTTGCTTTACCACAATAGAAAAGTATATTTGCGTACAATTCCCTCACTAGTATTATCAGAGTGAACTCTGACTACCCAGACATTGAGTAGTGAGCCGGCAACGTACGGCTCGCAGTGAATTTAAAAAAGCGATTAAGGGGCTACATTTATTGTTTGGAGTATATAAATGGTGCAATGGGATCACTTAGCTTTGTAACTAAGTTGGCCTTATCTTTTGGGTCATCAAACCACGCATATCTAATGGCAGCGGGGTTACTAACACTTTCACTCCAAGCGACTAGTAAGTTACCAACAAGCCTAGTTTGTGCACTGTAAAATTTTCCTTGCTGGTCCCCTACCTCAATTCCAATGGCATTGGCTGCAACCGACTTATTTATCATAATTGTATCTGTGAATCTGATCACAATTTGTGTGTTTCTAAAGCTAACCTTATCAATTGCTGCATCTACATATTGATTTATGTTTCCGTAAATCTTGTAGAGTATTGATCTTGCAATCCTTTCAGCTAAAGGGTGCTTTTTCTTAGGATGGACATCTTCGGCCTCACCTTGATCATAACTAACAACTAAAGAAACATTCGATAGTTCATTTGCAACTTCGCTTTGTAGTTGTCTGTACTCAGCCCATGGGCGGTTAAGTCCAGGTAATTGAACTATATAAAACGGTAATGAAGGTTCATCCCAGGTTTGGCGCCATTCTTTAATCAGTGTTTTTAGTTTTAGTTTGTTTAAATCTTTTGAAAAGTAAGGTTCAAGCTTTTGCTTTTCAGTCATCGGTGCATTCGATTCACCTTGATACCAAATAACTCCTTTTATCTGAAAAGGTGAAAGAGGTTTAACACTTGAATCAAAAATAAAGCCAGGTTCATAAGGATGATGCGCTAATTTTTTTAAAGGAAACTGCTCTGTCCATGAAGATAAATTATAGAGTGCTCGGTCTCTGCACCATGGCATAATACTCTTTATCCAGTCGTTAGCTAAAGGTGCCAATTCAGGGATAGAGGCTAATGTTTGTTTACTAATAAAGTTTTCAGTCATCGTACCGCCGACGGATATATTTATAATACCCACGGGGACATCTAAATCTTTTTGTAATTTAGCTGCAAAATAGAAAGCAACAGCCGAAAAAGTAGCATTGCTTTGTTGCGAACTCAGTTTCCAACCATCTGTTTTTAAATAATTAGATTCATTGAGTTTGGCTAATTTATCGACTGAAAAAACAACCTCATCAGGGTAAAAGTCATCGTTATAATAATCCAGCAAGCGAATCACATTATTACTCGATTTAGCTAACTCACTATCTGCACCAACAGTTTTACTAACTTCAAAGCGCATGTTTGATTGTCCTGCAGCCAACCATACTTCGCCAATGAGTACATCTTTAAAGACCTTATGACTATTAGATGTAGTAATAGTCAAATCACTTGCCTCGTAACCACCGTCCATGGCATCAAGTAATACTTGCCAGTATCCATATTCATTCGCTTTAGTCGTTTTTAGTTGCTTGGCATAACTAACTTCAATCACCTGCTCTGGTTCAGCCTTGCCCCAAATAGGTATGGATTTTTTTTGCTGTAAAACCATATGGTCACTAAATACACTCGGCATTTCCAAACAAAACCCGGATGTAATAGAGCTAATAATTAAACTTAAATACAAAATCACTTTAAATTTAGTCACACCAAGCCTCTGTATTAACTTACTTTATTAGCAAATGATTTAAAGTTAATCGCCTCAAGCTCAGCTGACATTGCTTTAAACTCATCATCAGAAAGGTTTTGGAATGGAGTACGGTTACCACCTAAATCCAAACCTATTACTTTCATAATTTGTTTCCCAGCAACGATATTGCCTCTAAACTTAGCGATAACATCAATTAAATCAAGTGACTGATATTGAAGCTGTTGTGCTTTTTCCAAGTCACCTTCAGCAAACGCTTTCCTTATACCTGTATATAAGTCAGCGGCATAGTTAAATGTGCCACCTATACAACCAGTCG
Source organism: Pseudoalteromonas sp. P1-26 (assembly GCF_001401795.1). Taxonomy (NCBI): domain Bacteria; kingdom Pseudomonadati; phylum Pseudomonadota; class Gammaproteobacteria; order Alteromonadales; family Pseudoalteromonadaceae; genus Pseudoalteromonas; species Pseudoalteromonas sp. P1-26. The sequence continues at coordinate 2,210 of NZ_LKDX01000075.1, forward strand.
CTCCACCAAAGGCTAGTGAAGGAAGCAGTGTTTCATCTTGTCCATGCAGCATATCGTACTTGCCATTTTCATAGCGTCTGCACTGTGTATACTCGTATAAGCTTTCGAAAGTATATTTAATACCTGCAAAATTAAGAATTCTGTTATCAACAGCTTTTAATAAAGCAAGCATAGAGATGTTTACACCGGTAAAGGCCGGAATATGGTAATAGTAAAATGGCAGTTCAGGGGTTACTGAAGCGATTTGCTCACAGTATGCTGCTAACTCTTCAACACGATTGATCTTTGGAAAAAGTGGCCCCATCACACTCGTTGCATACGCGCCAATTTCAGCTGCATGCATAGCAAGCTTTTGGCTAGTACGAACACTATTACTACCAACATGAACGATAACTTTAAAATTCTCAGGCGCGGCATTTACCCACGCTTGAGCACAATCCATGCGTTCTTCATCAGTTAATAAATGCCCCTCGCCTGATGAGCCATTAACAAAAACACCTGATACTCCATGATTTACCAACATTTCAATATATCGAGGGATAACTGACAGGTTGATACTGCCATCGTCGTTAAACGCTGTGAATGGCGCGTTGATTAACCCATTAATTTTTTGCATTTTGTTTCCTTATTAATAAAACTGTTCACCCTGGATCCAGGTATTTTTGACGTGATATTCACCGTTACTTTCTTGCCCGAGCAACACAAAATTAGCATCAGCACCAACAGCTATTTGTCCAATAGATGTCGCTAATCCTAGGAGTTGTGCAGGGTAACGGCTTGCCATGTTTATTGATTCAGCAAAAGACGTGTTCAGCATTTTTCGGCTATTATTCACAGCGCTAATCATGTCTAATGCTGAACCAGCTAATTGACCTGTATGACTTACAAGCTTGTCTTGTGCTAATGAAATTTGATGACCATCAAAGTGAAAGGCTTGCTGCTGACTTCCGATAGTCGACATTGCATCTGTGACTAAAATTAGTTTTCCCTTCGGCTTTGCTCTGTAAGCGACTTTCGCGACTGCAGGGTGAACATGATGACCATCTAAAATTATTCCAGTCCAGCATCGGTCATCACTAAGTGCCGCCCCGACCATATTTGGATCTCTTGAAGTTAGCTGCGACATTGCATTGAATAAATGTGTGAAGCCAATAGCTCCTGCTTCGATACATTTAACAACATCTTCATATTCAGCATTTGAGTGACCAAGGCACACAATGACCTCATGTTCGACAAGATAACTAATTTGGGCCGGTGAAATTGATTCTGGAGCCACAGTTACCATTACTTTCCCTAAGTCATTGCGACAATATATCTTCAGCTCATCTTCTGTGATCTTGCGAATGTGTTGACTATTGTGGATACCCTTTTTAACGATGCTTAAATGAGGGCCTTCAAAGTGAACACCTGCGATACCTGGTATTTCTTGCTTAATAGCTTTACTGACAATTTCAGCAGCCTCTTGCAATTTTGCAATGTCACTTGTGATCAAAGTTGGCAATAGGCTTGTTGTGCCAAACATTGCATGCGCTTTAACCATTTTTTGTAGGGTCTCTAACGTTGTTTCATGGTTAAATAATGCACCGCCACCGCCATTAACTTGAGTGTCAATAAAGCCCGGTACCATGACACCATCTAGCTCAATACAAGGCTCATGGTAGTAAGTAACTATTTCTGCGACTTTGCCATTAACAACCCTTATTGCTTTATCATCATGAAATTGCACACCATCAAAAAGTTGAGTAGGTTTAAAAATCATCGGTCTTCCATTATTTTTAATGTGGGCATACCGCCCACATCTGAACTGAGCAAGGTTAGAAGTTAAGCTTTAGGCCCGCATAAAATGAACGACCATATAAGTCATAAGCGGTACCGTTAGTTAGCGTACCAACCTGATAATACTTATGGGTTTGCGTAAGCTGTGGAGGCTGTTTATCAAAAACATTTTTAATGCCAAAATAGGCGTTAATTGAGTCAGAGAAGCTATAGCTGATGCGCGCATCATGATATGTACGAGATTCAATCTCATTTAACTCATCTGTCATCAAGGTGTTGTCGTTACGGTCTTTAGTGCTGTCCCAATAACGTAATTGCCAATAAAGATTAAAGTTTTCGATACTATATGAAGCGTTGATATTAAAGCGTAGTTTTGGAAATAACACTTCACCTTCAAGATGCTGTGTATCGCCAGATTCTATACCCGTAATGCTGTATTCATCGATGTAGTTGGCAGCTAGCCCAAGATATAAATCACCGACATCTAAGTTTGTTTGATACGAAACATCTAAATCAATACCACTGGTTTTGATAATGTTTTCATTACCTGAAGCTGAGTTAACATCTAGTGCGGCACCTGAACGGCCATCACGACGAACTAACCCTCCACAATTTGCATCAAATTCACTAGGGTCAACACTGTAACAACGATTTAAAATAACTGTGCGGTCTGTTTTAGCAATTGCGTCATCAATTTCTATATCGTAATAATCAATCGACATCTGTAAGTCGTCTAACCACTCAGGTGTTAATACGATACCTAACGTTAGCGTGTCAGCTTTCTCTTCTTTTACGTTTTCAGAACCACTTAATAGACCTGAAGTATTCTGGCTTTCAACTTGTGTAAGAACAAATGCTCCATCGCTATCAATACGGTTTTGGATTGCACTTATAGAACGACAGTTATCAGCAATGTTGCCAGTATCTGCATTGCTAATACCATTACATGGGTCTACAACAAATGCTGCTGTTGCGGTACCACCTGCGAAAAGGTCACTCACATTAGGTGCTCTCACTGCTGTTGCTAAAGCACCACGCAATTTAATTGAATCTGAAATTGGAGCATCGATACCAATAGTCCAGTTAGTCGTGGTTCCAACAGATGAGTAATCACCTACGCGTACAGCAAAATCAAGATTAAGTTGCTCTAAAATTGGAACATGCAATTCAGCAAAAACATCAACAACATCAAATTCGCCTTTTGTTTTTGCAATTCGACTGCCACGCACTATTCCTGCTTGTCTTAATGGATCTGGAGTCTCTTGACCTTTTTCTTTACGGTACTCAACACCAGCAGCAAAACCTAGGTTGTTTACATCATCACTGAAAGCAAAATCAATATCGCCAGCAATGACTGATGTCACAACATATTGTTCGATTGAACCGTTTAACCCTGTATCTGCTGCAAGATAATTTACGGCCTCTTGCGAGATACCATCATATGCAAATGGATTAAATGGGACACAGCCACTAATGCGAGCAATATCATCGGCACATTGATATCCGCCGGCTCCGTCACTTTCTATATCCAAAGCATAACGAGCACGTTCAAGGTTGATATCACCATGATTTTTTTGGTTTTGATCTGTAACACCATAGGTGGCGCTAACATTCAGATAAATACTATCTGTAAGGTCATATTCGTAATCACCTGCAACGCGGAATGTCGAACGCACATTTTCAGCACCACGATCACCGAATTCATATAGGCGACGGAAGGTTAAGCTCACATCGTCTAGATTAGTTATACCATCTTGCAATAAGGCATTACCTAAATCAGTACCTGCAAACCAAGGGTGCGTCGCAATATCTATTCCTGTAGTGCCACCACGTGATAACTTGAAGATATCGTTACGTGTATCAAGAGGAATAGGTTCCATGCGAGTGCGTGACTCAACTCGCGAGTAATTTGCCGTAAAGTTAAGACGTGATTTATCATCCAAATCAAGTGATAACCCCGTTGCCGCAAATGTCCTATTCAATGGAGTGATCATTGAACGGTATTCATGGAAATTAAATGCATCTGATGTTTCAACATCACCAGTTCGTACAAATGGAGTGCCATCACCTTTATAACCACCAATTCGGCCTTCAGGGATATGTGATGAACCAACAAACTGCGGCGTATCAGCCAGACCATCACCATCGGTGTCAACAGAGTCTAAATGAACACTTGAATAATCGCGGTCTGTTGCTTTTAGACCTTCATCATCAGAATAACCTAGTGAGAACCAAGCGTTTCCGCTATCGAAGTTATGGCCCACTGTAAACTCTAAATCTGTAGTACCTGCGGCACCGGCTTCTGTTTCACCCTTTTGTAATTTAACCGCTACGCCATCAAAGTTCTTTTTCAGAATAATATTCACAACACCTGCGATTGCATCTGAGCCATAAGCTGCAGATTGACCACCGGTTAATACTTCAACACGTTGAATCATTGTTGTAGGAATAGTATTTAGATCTACACCATACCCTGAACCAACAGACATCCCTGACACATAACGTTTACCGTCAACTAAAACTAGCGTTCTTGAAGAGCCTAAATTTCTTAACGCTATGGTATTCAGGCCACCATCCTGCTCACTTGAGTTTGAACTTGAAGATGTTGTATCACCAACAATTGATGGAATTTTACCGAGTAAGTCACCTACGTTAACGGCACCTACCCCCTCGATATCATCAGAATCTACAACTTTGATAGGTGATGGAGATTCGAAATCACCTTTTCTAATGTGTGAACCTGTTACTAGAATTTTTTCAACCTCTGCTGTTGCTTCAGGTTGCTCCTCTGCAAATGCAAAGTTACTTGCTGCAGCTCCAACACAAATGCTGAGGAGCGATTTTGAAAATAGCGTGGTCAGTTTATTACTCATGTGATGTACCCCGTTGATAGATTATGATCAGCTTTAAGCTGTATTATTGTTAACCTGTTATACCAGCATACCAATTGTTCGATTTTTGTCAAAAGGATCTAACAGAAAAAATACGATATTTTTATAATGGATTGATATGTATGGAATTTAAAAGCAGGCTATCATGGAGAAAATCCATTGATAGCCTACTGGAAGGGGAAGATTAATTAACTGCGTTGATATTTAAATTGATAAATTTAATATGAGTGCTGCCTGTAGCCTCATACAAAACTGCTATTGTTCCATCATTTAGCGTTATGATGTCAGAGTATGCACTGAAGCCATAAACGATTTGCGTAGGAGAGTTAAAACTCACCCCTTCGTCTTCGCTGACCCATATACCTAAATCATATCGATTAGCACCTGCAGGGCTACCAATTGGTGCCGACACTAAAATCTTATTCTCTGCATCTCCCTGAATAGTCGAACTAAAGCGCGTAATACCAATATCGACTTTAGACACAACAAGATCATGAGTTGTTTGCTGCCAAGTAATTCCGCCATCATTACTTAAAAAGTGATAACGAGTACCGGCTGCAGAGCCATCATTTCTAGCTGTCATCAAAATTCGACCGTCATTTAGCTCAACAAAGTCTGCTTCTGTAGGCCCTGAGATTGGGGTTAGATTTCCTTTATCCCAACTTGCTCCATTATCATCGCTGAACACACTCACAACATAAAATAAACTATCTGAGGCACGCACAATAGCAGGGAAAATAAGTCGCCCATTGTGACTTCCTTGCGCTGAAGACTGCCATTTTAGTTGTATACCATGACCTGGGCCGGCATTAATTGAACGCCAAGTAGGGTCTTTAACTTCATCACTAACGTTAACGGTGTTTGACCACGTTTGTCCGTTGTCAGTGCTTGATTTAAAAAGTAGGTAGTTAGGATCATCTGGACCTGTACAGTTGCCATTTTGTGCGCACAAATCGAGCCACTGAGTGTAAAAAACAAATATAGTGTTAGTTGACTCATCAACTAAAGGTCTAGGGTCAGAAAAATCGTATTGTGAACTTTCTTCGATAATTTGCACCGGTTGCCAAGTTTTCCCTAAGTCTAAAGAGCGCTTGAGTGAGATATTTATTAAACCACTTGCACCAGGATCAGCTCCATTAGGACGCCCCTCACTAAAAGCCAAAAGCGTATTATCTTGAGACTGAACAATAGATGGTATACGGTAGTTAGACATACCATTGATACCTTCAGCTCCACCCACAAATACACTGCTAAGTGCTATCGGTTGAGTACTGTCAGTTACTTCAAAGCGTACATTTTTATAATTTGCAACACCACTTGTGCCTGATGAGCCATTACCAAAGACGATGACATTTTGATTTGATGCTGAGCCTGACCAACTAGTTACCTTTTCACCATCAAACCAAAAAGTGGCTTGTTGAGAACTTGCATCATAGTTTACTTCATAGTCATGATATTGATCTGAGCCTTGCTGCGAAACTAGCGTGTATTGTGCATCACCCTCAACATCAGCAACGAGTGCACCACTTGAATCAATTTTCAAATTAACTAAGTAACGCTTATTACCATTTGCATAGTAATTTGTAATATAGGAACCAGACAGGACTTTAACTGTACTAGACATAGACCAGCCATAATTTGTCGCGTCTAAGTTTGTTTGTGAATCAGGAATAACTTCCCACTCGGCTTTACCAGCACTACCATCGGCTTGCCATACAGTATCACCATTATCATCTAGCAAACTACCTTGCCCTTGAAGGGTGGAGTCATTTGTCCAACCTAACAAATCAGGCGAAGCATCTAAGTTGCTATTAAATAGAGCAACAACATTATTTGGGCGAGTTTTTAAGGCTGCTTCAGCTTTACTTAATATAGAAGAATAGATTTCAGTACTTGATATTTCTCCAGAGAAATACCATTGACCGCCACCATTATCTTCGTTTCGACCTATGTTCATAGAACTTAGGCTGTCGACACTATTTAAAAATGAAGTCGATGAGTTTTGAGCTAGCAATTCACCGTCTACGAGAATGCTAGTACCATTTTCATCAGTTAAAACCACCGTTTTATGTTCACGGTTATCATTAAACGCCTTTGTTGTTTTCAAGTTATTTATGAAGGCGCCATTTTCCCTGGCATGGATGCGTAATGTACCATCTCCGTCGATTACTAATGCATATTCGCTAGATGCCTCGTTCGCATTGGATACGCTGAACAATGTTCCAGTTGTGCCTGTTGCTTTAAAAGCTGAATAAATACTGCCTTTAGTTAAGGAGCTAACTAGATCTAAATCAGAATCAAGTGATACATACGTAGAAGATCCATTAAAACTAGTTGTTGATGTGTCCCATTGCTTAACAAGTTCAGCATAAGCTAATGAGCTATTTAGGAGTAAGAAGCTAGTCGTTAAAAAGCTAGCTCCGATCGTATTTCTCATGTTTTCCTCACATTCTAATAAAGCCCTTACAATGAAGGGGTAACTTTATTACGTGACTAAACAACAAAATTAGTTACGCAAAGTGGTTGTCATCACAACAGCAAAAGCGTGAACCTTTATATGAGACACTGGTATAATAGGTCAACAGTTACACCTTTAGAATACGAAAAAATTCTTAATGTTTATTTTTTGTTAATTATTAATGCTCGATATATGGCCGGCGTTCTCTCTACAGCTTTAATCTCTCCAGATAACCAATATACAAACTTCTGATCTAAAACCGTCTGTAATGGCCCTGCGCCACCATAAAATGGCACACGTTTATTCAAAGTAAGCCATTCATTATTTGGAATATTGAAAATAAATTGCTGGCGGCTGAAGTTAAATTCCTCAGGTGACATTGCAAAATATTTTTTCTTAAAATTAATTAACTCTTCACCTTCCAACGTAGTGAGTTGTTTTAAGGCATCATCAAATACCTTTTTATTCACCCCACCCAAGATCAAAACATGCTGGTCATCCAAAGCTAATGCGCTTCCCCCTGCCACAGAGAAAGGTTTTCCACTAAAGGTTATTTCAGATAACGCTTGCCAATTGAGTTGCTCGAAGTCAAAACTGTAACTATCTGTTAGTACATGAGAAGTACCATTTGGTGTTTGGGCAATACCAGAAAAAATATAAAACTTGTTAGCAATTCTTGTGCTTGCAAATTGCACTCGGGGTAAGCCTGGAATAGAAGTAACTTCGCAAGCACTTTTAGAGAAGGAATAACGACACATTTGTGCTTGGACTTTTCCATCCCAATTGCCAGCAAACAAATATAACTCATTATTGAAAATATCAGCCGCACCATTTGACCATGTAAACGGCAAAGTAGTAATTTGACGAGTATGTACTTGAAGCTGACGATCAAGCGTTAGCTCAAGTACGACATTCATATCTCCATTTTCATTCTTACCACCAACTAGCCATAAGCCATTCTCTGTTTTGATCGTCGCTCCATATGCCTGAGGAACTGGTAATTGGCCTTGTGCAACTAGGTCAAAAGCTCCATTTTGAATATCATACACATACACGTTGCTATGAAAGACTTTGTTTGCCTTATCAAAAACAGGATGTCCATTCGGAAAGTTTGCTCCACCTGCAATGACTAAGTAATGATCTATTATTCCTGTAAACATAGCGGATAATCCAATAGGCTTACCTTGGCTATCTTTACTTTCTAATGTGATTACCAAGGGATACTGACGGTATAAGTACCAAGCGATTTTGACGTAATCACACTATCAATGTTGCCGAGCTTCGGCAAGTTTTG
>NZ_LKDX01000076.1:0-10312 GCF_001401795.1 Pseudoalteromonas sp. P1-26
AAGTGGTGGAGGGAGCTGGATTCGAACCAGCGAAGGCTGAGCCGTCAGATTTACAGTCTGATCCCTTTGGCCGCTCGGGAACCCCTCCAATGCAACGGCGCTGATAATAGCAAACTTATTATTTAAGTAAAGAAAAAAACTAAAGAAAAATGCATAAATGCCGATAACTGGTTAATCAAGAAACTATTTGGCTAAAGACTATGCAAATTGATGGTTTGTTGCTCACAGAGAGCCAACTCGATAATCGTCTAAATAAAAGTGTCCACGAGCACCGCTCTGGAGAATTTGCTTTATTACTAGCAATGCTTTCTCATGATGCGCTCGATTTTAGCCAGTTTCACCTGCCAAAAACTGAATTAAGCAATCCTGAAGTATCTGAATCTGCTTTGCGCACCGAGTTAGGTGCAGGCCCCACACAACCATTAGCTCCCGAACAGTTTGATATGCTGATTGGGCAAGAAAATGCACTTAGACTATTGCAAGGTGGTTTATCAGACATCAGATTACGTCATTGTTTAAACCCAGAGCCACTGAATGTTCGTGATGATAAGCAACATGTGCCGCTAGAAGTGATTGATAACTGTGAGCCTGCAGTTAGAAAACGCTTTTATGAAAAAAATAAACCCGTTGAGCGCCCACAAATCGATGCAGCTGCATTTTATGATAGCCTTACTGACGAGGCGATACATCAACCTCTTCATTTAGCTACAGCTTAGGTATAAGTGGCTTAATCGAAATGTCATAGACTTCGAATACACTAAGAATAGACTTATATTTAAGTAAAACTGCAAAAAGTACAGCTAAATTAAGATGTGCTTGTTATAATAGCAGTCTATGGCTTAATGCCATTGTCATTGAACCAAGTTACTAGGACTATAATGAAGAAAACATTCACGCTAAACCACGAGAAAATTAAATATCCTCGTATGGTTGATGCAGCCAAGCACGAAGTAAAAAAATACTTAAAACGTGAGCGTAATAAAACACTCCCAGCAGGCGCCGACTATTGGGCGTTTGACTGTAAGTTTGGTGAATCAGCGGATGAGGCCAATGTCGTTCACGTGGCAGAGATTAATAAATGTATTAGCGATATCGAAGCAAAACAGCTTACATCGTTTTACGTTGAAATCTTAGCGCGTCCTGCACAGCGTCAACATCAAGAGTTTGACGAAGAGTAATATCCATACTGTTCTGCAGTAATACTCTTTCAAAAAAAAGGGCCCTTTAGGCCCTTTTTTAGTTTTCGTAATTAATTATCGCGCAAATGGATCGGCATTAATTTTTTCTATGTACCACTTGCCTTTTTTACGCATCATTTTCACACTGCGCATATCATCAATTTTCTTACCATTAAAATAACCCGTAAAAATCAAATTGATGTTAGCTTTATCGCCATATTGTTCGCGTAGACTCATGTTAGTCATATCGACTTCAATCACTACTTCATCGTATTGCATATTAACCAGGTTACGAGCGAACTGCCCAGCGGTGCCATAAGATTTCATAATTCGCGCCATTTTAGGCGTGGCATATTCCATCGCAAGATTTAAATCGTTTTGGTTGTATAAAGCATCAAAATAGAGAGTCGCTACATTACCTGGGGTGTTTTTTTCGCCCTTTGGTGCGTCTTCAGAACCGCAACCGAAAAGAATGCTGCTACTTAGAAGGATAATAGTTAAAAGTATATTTTTCATTGTTGTAGTTTTTCGAGTGAACTTAAAATTAAGTGTGTGACTAAATGAGCATGATGTAAAGTTAACTCGGTAAAATTGTTGGTTTTATTTATTTTAGGTAATAAAAAAGGACGCATGTCTGCATCCTTTTTTAACAACTAAGTGATTCTTAGTGGTTACTGAACTAGCTCTTTATCGCTGAACTCTTCAGCAAATAATGGGCTAGATAAGTAACGCTCAGTCGCACTTGGTAAAATTACCACAATGTTCTTGTCTGCGTTCTCAGGTTTTTCAGCAAGGCGTTTTGCCGCAACTACTGCTGCACCAGAAGAAATACCCACTAAAATACCTTCGTTTTTCATCAGTTCATGAGCCATAGCAATCGCATCTTCATTTGATACTTGCTCTGCAGCGTCTACAACTTCTAAATCAAGGTTGCCAGGAATGAAGCCTGCACCGATACCTTGGATTTTATGAGGGCCCGGTTTAACTTCTTCACCTGCTAATGTTTGGCTAATAACTGGTGAGTTAGTTGGTTCAACAGCAACCGATTGTACATCTAAACCTTTTTCTAGTTTAAGGTAACGGCTAACACCCGTAATAGTACCACCAGTACCAACACCTGCTACGAAGATATCAATTTTACCGTCCATTGCTTCATAGATTTCAGGGCCCGTTGTTTCAAAGTGAATTTTCGGGTTAGCTGGGTTTTCGAACTGTTGTAAAAGAATGTATTTTTCAGGCTCACTGGCTTGAATTTCTTTTGCTTTTTCAATCGCGCCATTCATACCCTTAGCGCCATCAGTCAATACTAGGTTAGCACCTAAGGCTTTTAATAATTTACGACGCTCTAAGCTCATTGTGTTAGGCATAGTCAGGGTTAGCTTATAGCCACGAGAAGCTGCTACGAACGCAAGTGCGATACCTGTGTTACCTGAAGTCGGCTCGATTAACTCTTTTTCTTTGGTTAATACACCTGACTTTTCTGCTTCCCAGATCATTGAAGCGCCAATACGGCATTTAACACTGAAGCTTGGGTTACGTGATTCAACTTTAGCAAAAACATTACCTGAGGTTACGCGGTTAAGCTTTACAATTGGTGTATTACCAATCGTTAATGAATTATCTTCAAAAATGTTAGACATAGTGTTCCCTTGGAAGCAATTTATTCAATCGTTGATCAACTAGCTTAGGCCAGCTATCTGTAATAGTCACACTTTACTGTGGTGAATAAAAAACGAAAGTAAAGTTTGGCTATAACATATAGCGAATAGGCTTATAGCATTTAGGAATAAGCAAACAAAGAAAGGGGAGGGCGCACCAAAAGGTGCGCTAATAGGCTCTTAGAGTAACCAAGCGTAGCTAAACTTGGCAAATAACGTACGCTGCTCTTTAGTAATTGATGATAGCTCATCATCTTGGTAGCCATTATCAGAGTAGCCAGCAAAGAATACCGTTTGCGGATTCAGCTTATAAGAATACAACAGCTGAGTGGCTAGGTTTTTATATTGGCTATCTACATCATCAATGTAATTAGCCTGATTGCGTTCTAAATCGGTATAAATGACTGCAAGGCGTAAAAAGCTATTCACGTTGAATTGGTAAGTAAAACGTACATCACTTAAGTTGGCGGTAAATACTTCACTGCCATCGGCTTCAAGCTGTTCATAAGTATGACGTAAACGCACTTCAAAATGCTTACCAAGGTTCATATTCAGCACAGGGCGTATATGGAACTTATCACCCACGCGGTTATTCGCTAAATCAACGGCATTACCTGTGTACATATATAAAGAAGCAAATACCCCTGCTTTTGGTTTAAAGTCACTGTAAAAACCAACGCCATTTTCGCTAAACAAGTCTGTGTTGCCGTCAATATCTAAACGTGATTTATCGTGGCGAAGGCCAGTGCGGTTACGGTGCTCAACAGAGACCTCAAAAAAGCTCTGTAACGGGCCGCTGACTGAAAAACTAGTTTGTGCTTCTTTTTCAAGAAGTTCGTTATTTTCGTTATGGGTAATATCCCAATCGGCGTAAAGGTTAGCGCGATTCCACCAATTGCCTTTATCGCCATACCAGCGGTATTCGCCACCAGTCGTAAACTTTTTAAAATCAACTTGTGAGATAAAGCCCAAGTCAGCTCTTAAATCAGCATCACGATAATTATAATCAGCGAAGGCACGCCAGTACTTCTCGTCGTGTTGATACTTTAGGTAGTAGCCAGTACCCGATTGCTGTTCTTTACTTAAAACACGAAGTACGCCTTCGTTATAGTCGCAGTCACTATTTAATTCACAAATTACTTGCTCGGGTTGTAAGCAGTTATCACCATCACATAACTCATCGATAAAATCTTGGCTGTATTGCGTTTGTGATTTTAATACTTGCACTAAGAAAACATCGTTCACTGTTGGTTTGTATTTACTATCAATACTGTAAACCGTGTTTTTATAATCATCACTTTGTCTGTGTGTTGCCGTTGAACCGAGTGATAACCCAGATTCAAAATCGTATCGATAACGCAGGGCACCGTTTTCACTTTTCTCGTCAAGGGCGACAAGAGATGAGCCTAAATTGCCCGGGATCAGCACATTGGTTTGCGTATCATTGGCAATGAAGCCAGCAAATGTATGGCCATTTTTACTGCCGGTGATTTTCGTGCCGTAATCTGGCTGGGCAATATTACGGGTATGAATGAGGTTAAGTGTTGAGGCAAAGTAGTCAGCGTTATCTAAAAAGAAGGCACGCTTTTCTGGGAAGAATAAACTGAAATTATTGTTCACACTCAATTGTGCTACATCCGCTTCAACCTGAGAAAAATCAGGATTAATCGTCGCATTTAAGGTGATATCTGGGGTGATCCCCCATTTAACATCGAGGCTGGCTTCAGTGTTGTTCTCTGACTCCCAGTCATCAACTTGTGCGCCATCAATTTCACGAGTCTCATTTTTGCCAAGCACCACAGATGGAATAATCGCCACGTTATTGCCTTGCTTTGCTTGTTCAAAGCCTTGGTAACTTGGCATTTGGCAAATCCAACAGTTGTTACCATGGTCAATTTGCATATTTGAGATACGTAATCGTTCACTGCGCGGTAAAAAGCGTAAAAACTCCATCGCCATAGTCTTACTTGCTACGCTGTCGTCAAAATTCAATACGCGTAATGGAATGGCAACTTCAACTGTGTAGCCTTTATCATGAATAACACCGACGCTATCCCAAATACCGTCCCATGATGAGCTTTCATGTTTAGTCAGTTCGTTTTCTATTGAATCTTGTTGTACGCCAAGTGGGTTAATAAAAAATTGATAAGCTAATTGAGAATTATTGTATGAATCAATTTTTAGCCCGACTAGGTCATCATCCCAGGCTGCGTCACGGTCACGGTAAAAAGCACGAATAAGTTCTGGGTTTGGGTCATTCGCTTCAAAGCCAATAAAAAGTGTTTCGCCATCTTCATAAACATAAGCGTGGGTGGTAACTGGGCTTTTACTGTTTTCATAAGGCCAAGTAATGTTGTCTATGGTAATTTTTTTGGCACGTTGCCAACTTGGCTCATTGAGCTGGCCGTCAATTGTTGCCTGCTCTGCAATAAAAGGAAGGGTGACGGGTTGGCTGGTGGCCAAGCTGGTAAAAGGCACGCTTAATAGAGCGGCACTTAACATTGATTTATACATAAGCACTATACGGGTATTCAAAACTGCGAGCATGTTATTAATTTGCAACTTTGTTAACAAATGCAACGCGACAGGGCGCATATATTTACGTTCAAATTAGATTCTAACAAGCTGTGGTGGTAATTTGCGCAGTTAAACGTTAATTTGGCTGTTTTATAACAAAAGTAAACTAAAACGTGGTAAAAGATTACCACCTAAAAATTGAAGTGATCGTTATGAATTTAATTCTAAAATTAATTGCTGGTATTGTTGCCGGTATTTTAGTGGGCTTATATGTGCCACTAACAGGTGTTGAACTCCTTTACACAGTAAAAGAAATAATAGGTCAGTTGATCACCTTTACCATCCCGTTAATTATTTTATTTTTTATCGCATCAGGTATTGCTGGTTTACCAAAAGGGTCAGGCCACTTGTTAGGAAAAACTGTTGGCTTTGCATATGGTTCAACCGTTATTGCTGGAACCTTAGCTTTTTTACTTGTCAGCGCTATGATCCCATTGTTTGATGGCGGTTTAACGTTTGAAGCAGAAGTTGCTACCGAAGTGGGCAGCTTTATTGATCTAGAAATTCCACCTCTTATGAGTGTAATGACAGCACTTGCTGCGGCATTCATTTTTGGTATTGGCATGAGCCAGTTACAGCTTGATACGTTAAAGAAAGTATCTGATCAGGGCCGTGATGTGATTGATGGCTTATTAGCAAAAGTAATTATTCCTGCGTTACCTTTCTACATTGCCGGTGTTTTCGCGGAAATGACAGTTGCTGGCACCGTGGTTGATACGCTGCAAACATTTGGTATTGTTTTGCTAGCTGCATTAATTATGCATTGGCTATGGCTTACTGTTTTATATGTATCTACAGGCCTTTTACTAAAGCGTAATCCTTTAGAGCTTGTAAAAAATATGCTACCCGCTTATTTTACTGCTTTAGGTACAATGTCGAGTGCAGCAACAATTCCAGTTTCACTTCGCTCAAGCAAAGCAAATAACGTAAAAGAAGATGTTGCTAACTTTACAGTACCTTTATGTGCAACTATCCATTTATCAGGCTCAACAATTACGATTGTGACATGTGCAATGGCTGTTATGTTCTTATCACCGAATATGGATGTACCATCGTTATTTGGTATGTTGCCATTTATTATGATGCTAGGCGTTGTAATGATTGCTGCTCCTGGCGCACCAGGTGGGGCAGTTATGTCGGCATTGGGTCTTTTAACAAGTATGCTTGGTTTTAATGAAGGTGCAGTTGCATTAATGATTGCACTTTATTTAGCACAAGATAGCTTTGGTACTGCCTGTAATGTAACAGGTGATGGTATCATTGCCCTATGGGTTGATCGTTTCAGCGAGAAAGCATCAGCTTAAAATTAATTAGTGAAACGATATTTTGATTTATCGTTTCACTTTTTCTGTGCTAATGTGGCACATTAAACTGTGCGAAAGCAGCTATTTGGGTTATTTGAGGGTGTTCCATTGATTAATGTACTTTTAGTTGATGACCATGAACTTGTACGGACAGGGATCAGACGTATACTTGATGATGTTCGTGGTTTTAAAGTGGTGGGTGAAGCTAAAACCGGTGAAGAAGCGGTGCAATTTTGCCGTCAACATTCACCTGATATCGTGTTGATGGACATGAATATGCCAGGTATTGGCGGTTTAGAAGCGACAAAAAAAATCTGTCGTTATTGCCCTGATGTAAAAATTATTGTGCTTACTGTGCATTGTGAAGATCCATTTCCAAGCAAAGTAATGCAAATCGGTGCTCACGGTTATCTAACAAAAGGTGCCGGCTCTGATGAAATGGTTAACGCTATTCGTGCGGTTAATGCAGGGCAACGTTATATTGCGCCTGAAATTGCACAACAAATTGCCCTTGCTCAGGTAAGCGGTCGCACAGATGAAAACCCATTCCAGAGTTTGTCTGAGCGTGAGCTGCAAATCATGCTGATGATCACTAAAGGTGAGAAAGCGCAAGATATTGCGGATCGCTTGAACCTGAGTTCAAAAACAGTGAATAGCTATCGCTATCGCATGTTTGAAAAGCTAAATGTAGGGGGGGATGTTGAACTTACCCATTTAGCAATTCGTCATAAAATGATCGACATTGATAGCTCGCATTAATTTGCTCAATGTCTGATTTCGAACCAGCCCGTTTTCTAAAAACACTATCAAGTGAGCCCGGTGTCTACCGAATGCTTGATAGTGAAGGGCAAGTTATCTATGTTGGTAAGGCTAAAAATCTAAAAAAGCGCGTAAGTAGTTACTTCCGTAGCAATGTGACTGATAGCAAAACGCGTGTATTAGTAAGTAATATTTGCGGTATTGAAGTCACCCTGACCAACACTGAAACCGAAGCCTTATTACTCGAAAACAACCTAATTAAAAAATATCAGCCTCGTTACAATATTTTGCTGCGAGATGATAAGTCATATCCGTATATTCTTTTAACTGATCATAAGCATCCGCGACTTGCTTTTCATCGTGGTAGCCGAAAAATTAAAGGCGAATATTTTGGCCCATTCCCAAGTGCGGGAGCGGTATCTGAAAGTTTGCGTTTAATGCAAAAAATCTTTCCGGTTCGCCAATGTGAAGATGCTTATTACCGAGCTAGAAGCCGTCCATGTTTACAATATCAGTTAAAACGCTGCTCAGCGCCGTGTGTGAATAAAATCTCCGATGAAGAATATCAACAAGAAGTTGATTTTGTTCGCAAGTTTTTGTTGGGCAAATCTCATGAAGTCATTGCCGATTTAGTTACTAAAATGGAGCAAGCAAGTAAAGAACTTAAATTTGAGCTTGCGGCCAAAGTGCGTGACCAAATCATGTTGCTTCGAAAAATGCAGGAGCAACAATCTATTTCAGGTAACCATGCCGAAATGGATGTGGTGGGTTTTGCTCATTTAAACGGTTTAAATGCGGTTCACTTATTAATGATCCGCGACCACAAAGTGCTAGGCAGTAAAACTTATTTTCCTAAAGTGCCAAAAGACTCAGGTGAAGAAGAAATTCTAACTTCTTTTTTAGGCCAATATTATCTAGCTCCCGGTGCAACAGGGCGTATTGCTAAAGAAATTATATTACCGTTTAATATTGAAGAAAGTGAGCCATTAAGCGAAGCGCTTACGGCAATCTCTGAACGTAAAGTGAGTTTAAAAGTTGCTAATCGCGGTGAGCGGGCACAGTATTTAAAGCTTGCTAATAAAAATGCACTTAACAGCATTAGTGTTAAGCAAAGCACGCAGGATTCAATCAACAAACGCTACGCACAATTAAAAGAAACATTACGCCTAGATGATATTAATCGCATGGAATGTTTTGATATCAGCCATACAATGGGTGAAAACACGGTAGCAAGTTGTGTGGTGTTTGATTCGCAAGGGCCTAATAATAAAGAATATCGTCGATTTAATGTTACCGGCATCACCGGTGGTGATGATTATGCTGCGATGGAATTCGCACTTAATAAACGCTACAACAAAGTGGTCGATGAAGACAAAATTCCAGATGTCATCTTTATCGATGGTGGTAAAGGTCAATTATCTCGTGCTGAGCAATATTTTGAAAACTGGCCGCATAATAAAATACCATTGCTGGTGGGTGTTGCAAAAGGTACCAGTCGGAAACCAGGTTTAGAAACGCTATTAATTGATGGCGGACGTAAAACAATACCACTTGATTCAGATGCACCAGCGCTGCATTTAATTCAGCATATTCGTGATGAGTCGCACCGTTTTGCCATTGCAGGGCATCGTAATAAACGACAAAAACAACGTACACAATCATTGTTAGAAGAGATTACCGGTGTAGGACAAAAGCGCCGACAAGCATTATTAAAATATTTAGGGGGCATGCAAGGGGTAAAAGCTGCTAATATAGACCAATTAAAACAAGTTCCTGGGATCAGCCCTGAAATGGCTGAAAAGATATTTAATCATTTGCATGACAAGGCGTAGCCTTCGTGCGAATATAGTAAAAAAAGACATCTCCAAGTAGTTATGTGGAATATTCCAAACACACTCACAACCTTTAGACTTTTTCTTATCCCCATTTTTTTGGTGATATTTTATTTGCCTTTCTCATGGGCGTTTTTCGCAGCTGCGTTTGTTTTCTGGCTTGCGTCAATCACAGATATCCTTGATGGCTATCTAGCGCGTCGTTTAAATCAGTCAACGCCTTTCGGTGCGTTCTTAGATCCGGTTGCCGACAAAGTAATGGTGTGTGCAGCACTGGTTGCTTTATCAAGCCACTACCAAAGTTTGTATATGACTATTCCAGCATTAGTTATTATTAGCCGTGAAATTGTTATCTCTGCTTTACGCGAATGGATGGCAGAGCAGGGTAAACGTGACAACGTAGCTGTATCAAACATGGGTAAGTTTAAAACTGCAGCACAGATGCTAGCCATTATTGGTTTGATCTGGCAGTTTGATACATGGATGATCTACTTAAGTTATGGCCTTTTGTACGTCGCAACATTCTTAACGCTTAGTTCTATGTTGCAGTATTTAATAGCGGCATGGTCAGAATTGACCAAAAATTGATCCTAAACGTTTAATTACACACCGTTTTAGATAAAAAATAAGCAAACAGTTCAAAACTAGCATTTTTTATATTGACGCGTTTAATAATCTCTGTAGAATGCGTCCGTGTTGAGAGGGCATAGCCCCCAAGATAAAGAAAGCGGCACTAGCTCAGTTGGTAGAGCGCAACCTTGCCAAGGTTGAGGTCACGAGTTCGAGCCTCGTGTGCCGCTCCAATTATCTAATTTGGCGGAATGGCAGAGTGGCCATGCAGCGGATTGCAAATCCGTCTACCTCGGTTCGACTCCGGGTTCCGCCTCCATTCAACACTCCACGCGCTCTATGAGCAACCCGATGCCCGGGTGGTGGAATTGGTAGACACAAGGGATTTAAAATCCCTCGCTGGTAACAGCGTGCCGGTTCAAGTCCGGCCCCGG
>NZ_LKDX01000077.1:0-9748 GCF_001401795.1 Pseudoalteromonas sp. P1-26
AAGATAACCGTCAATTTCCCTTGGTAATTAGCGATTACGACAGAATCGCGTGGTAATTAAAGTACGACAAAATCGCTTGGTGTTAACATCATCATGTGAATAAGTCTTAACTTGATCTGCCAGATTTGATTTATAGAGTTGAATTAAAACTGACAGTGAATAGCCAATAAAGGCCTCTGGCAAACTCATTTTGACTGGCAACTAACAAAACTAAACGGACGCTGACAGCTACTTCTAAGTAGCTAGTATTCACCTTCAACTCTAATTTAATAGCTAAGCTGATTCCAGTTCATAACACTGCTGTTTAAGCCAACGACCTAATTTCATAATATCAGGTTGCCTAGCTCGTGTTTCCTTATAGACAAAATAGAAGTTATCTCCGGTATTAAGCTCGTGCATAGGTATGCGCACAAGACTTTGCTGGCGATCCTGATCATCCATCATGTAATTATTAATGAGGGTAATTCCCAAATTATATCGAGCCGCTTCAGCGGCAAGTAAGACATGACTAAATTGATTAATTTTGACGTCTTTGGGTAATTCAAATTTACCACTCATACACCAACGTAACCAGTCGTCACCAAGACTTTCATTTGTATCTGAGTATTGTACTGATAATAACGGGTGTTGCCATAATGAATCAGGTAGAGGCTTATTTCTTAACTGCTGCCAAAGCTTTTTTCCACACACGGGATAAAGTTTTTCAGTAAACATGAATTGATTGACAAAGTTACGTTCCGGTGGATTCACTGAAATAAAACAATCCGCAAATTGGTCATTATAATCCGGTTGATCCCCGACCATATTTAAAGTTATTTCTATTTCTGGGTGCTGATTTCTAAAATCTTCTAACTTCGGTATCAACCAGTTCACCGCCACAGAGCTATATAAAGCCAAACGAAGATTGCCTGATTTCCCGTGACGTATCATTTGACTGGCATTTGATAGATTTCCTAATGAGTTAGTCACTTCTTCAAAGTAACGTTCCCCGACCTTAGTCAAGGAAAAAGAACGCCCCTGTCGGTTAAACAGAGTTCCACCCAAATAGTCTTCGAGTAATCGAACTTGGTGACTAACCGCACTTTGAGTCACATTGAGGTGCTCAGCAGCTTTGGAAAAGCTATTAAGTCGCGCAACAGCTTCAAAGCATTGCAGGGCACGTAAAGGAGGCAACTTCATTATAAATTTAGCTCATACTAAAAAAATTTTAAACATTATACATCATATAAGGTATGGAATACGCTAATCATATAACCGTTTTACAAACGTAACTCTATTAATTCAGTTCCATTGACATTTTCTAGAATGTAGCAGGAGTAATGAAATGCCCAAAATAACTGTCGGACTCGCGATGACATTACTTATCATCGGAAATATAATTGGTGTTTTTTCTGACGCTTTGATAAAAACTCTGCCAGCAGATACTGCCATATACCAATTTGTATTATTTCGTCAATTGACCGCAGTGCTGATTCTACTTCCATTTTGTCTACTCAGTAATAAACAAAGCCTCTTCGCTGGCCTCAAATGGCACTTTATACGTGGCCACATTTGGTTATTAGGGACAATATTTATGGTATTCGCTCTGGGCGCTCTGCCGTTAGCTACCGTAAATGCTATTTTCTATACAGCGCCTTTGCTTATGCTGCCGTTAGCCATGATATTGTTTCAGGAAAAGCTGACTAGCCACTCAATTGCTGCTGCTGTTTTGGGCTTTATCGGCGTACTTATCGTGGTCAAACCAACACAAATTAATTGGGCAGCGATTGCCGCCCTTGTCGTCGCATTGACTATGGCTGTAAATAATTTATTGGTTCGTAAATTACCTCAGCATCATAATGTGTTCCAAACTTTAATGCTCACCAACCTAGTAGGTATCCCAGCCGCACTTGGGTTGGCGTTATGGGAAGGCAAACCTTGGGACTGGACTCCAATGTTAACGGCAACAGGCTCCAACACTTTTATCCTAATTTATGCTGGTATATGTGTATTGGTATATAGAGCAATCGAAGCCAGTAAAATTTCCAGTGCCGAATACACTGGTTTATTAGGTGCTGTAGTTGTAGGGGTGCTGTGGTTCGATGAAATACCGGACCTGAGCTTGGCTATAGGATCTTCTTTAATTATTATTCCGCTGATTTGGTTAGCCAAGATAGAAGCAAAGATAAAGCAAACAAGTAAAATAATATAAATGGTAAAGTTAATCTAACTTTCCAACGTGACCGCGTTTGGGAACGAGCGTTTAACTGCACTCCCATGTGGGATAAATAATAACTAGTTAATTTTTGGAATATTATGACTGAAAATAATTTGATATTTTGTGACTATAGTAACTCTTATTTAGAAGACTGTCTTTGGGCTGGATATCGATCCTAAAATAAACCGTGCTCATATCACTTAGATTGTGACTTCTCCACGGGTGCAGGCTAATGGCATCGGAACGGCAATGATGTCTTACGCTAAGAAAATGGCAAAGGACAGTGACATGAAAGTTATAGATATCGCCGCCAGTCATCTTTCAGCTCCTTTCTTCGAAAAATTTGGGGCAAAGACAATTTTAGAAATCTGTGTGATTCATAGAGATCGTTTCAATTTTGCGATCTCTAAATCCCTTCTGTAATTGGATAATTGAACACGTTCATTATGCGCTTGATAAAACCCCTCAATTTCATCTGAAAATGGCGCTTGTTCACTAACTTCAAAATACCTTTCTATCGGCGTTTTTCCATTGTGAGCACTATGTGGTCTCTCCCAATTGTAATAGTGCTGCCACTCAGAAAGTTGCTCGTGAATATCTTCAGATTCCAAATCAACAGTTGCATAAAACTCAGCTTTATCTGTTTTTTGAGAGCGTTCAACTTTGCCATTAAGGTGCGGTGAAGCTGGCTTATTTGGTCGGAATTTTATCTTGTATCTCATTAATAACTTTTGCACTTTTTCAGCAAAAAATCCTGTACCTCGGTCTGTCTGAAATCGCTGTATAGGGAATAGCATTTCTTCAATTACAGACTCTACAAAGTCAATGGTATTAGTGGCACTACGTCGCTTATAAAGCCTTAACACTCGATAGCGTGTACAGTCATCAATAGCTGTGTACTGGTATAAATTAGGGGCTATTTTAAAGGTGTCCATTTGAACTCTTTCGCCAGGAATAGGCTTAGAGTATCTTTTGAAGTCAAGCTTTCTACGATAAATAACTATAGGGTCAACTTGGTGCTTTTTAAGCACTTTATGAATAGTAGCTAGCCCTAACTTAATTTGCTCATTTCTAAGCAACTCACTTTGGATTCTTCGAGCGCCTAAGTTTCTAGATTTTCTTAAGACTAAAATCTTAGCTTCCAATTCTGGAGACATTTTTTGATTTGGTGAACTGTGGGGTCTTTTACTCAAACTTTTAAGGCCATCAAGACCTTGCTCTTGATACCTAGACCACCACTTTCGTAATGTTGGCCTAGATATTCCACAACGCAGACAAACTAAACCTGCGTTGTTTGTTTCTTGATAAAGCTTTATCCACTTAAGTCTTTGTTGAATTTCATCGTTCATAACATCCAAGTATAGAAAGGATGTCTATGAATCACACACACTACTACATATAAGCCAAATTGATTTTTTTGCATTTATCATTAATTTAATGATGGCACCTTGCTATCAAATTTACCGTAAGGTAATTAATTTTGATAAAGCATAAAAGCTACTCAGATCCTTGTATTTGTGTAGAACAAGTACCGACGTCTCGTTGTTACTTTGGGTTTAACCCTAGATTTAGCATAAGCGAGTTCAGCTTGCTTGTGTTCAACAAACTTAAATCAACCCATAGGGGATTATTATCCTCTGGGTAATTGTCTCCGCTTAATGTTTCTTTGGAGGAGACAATGACTATTTCTAACTTAAAACTAAATGAAGAAACTGGTAAATATATAATCACGTCAGAGCTTAGCTCTGATGAAATTATTGAAACAGCCAAGAAGCTTCTAAACAATAGGCTGAGACGAGGTGCTATTTTTAAGAGCCCTACCCAAGTCACAGATTATCTAGAGGTCCATTTAAAGGGATTGGAGCATGAGGTCTTTTACATGCTTTATCTTGATAACCAAAATAGACTTATAGACAAAGAAATACTGTTTACCGGAACGATAAATGCTGCAAGTGTTTATCCTCGGGAGATTGTAAAAAGTGTACTAAAAAAGAATGCATCTTCTGTCATTTTAGCGCACAACCACCCATCAGGTATTGCCGAACCATCGCAAGCAGACAAGCTAATAACCACTAAGATCCAACATGCACTCAATCATATTGATGTACAAGTGTTAGATCACATCATTATTGGCGAAAATACTGTCTCTTTTGCTGAGCGCGGTCTTATCTAACTCAAATTAAAACCATTCCTTGTGGGGATACTTCCCATAAGGGGCGTATCCCCTTTTTTGTACTCTTTGGAGGAGATACGCATGAATAATTCAATTAAAAAGGCAATTATGCCAATCCCATCGTCAATACCTAACACAGAAGTGAGAGAGGTACATATTGGCGATAAAACGATTCTTTCATTACGTGCTAAGTGGGGACCTTTATTTGAAGGTCAACAACGAGCTCAAGCTCAAGGCTAAACGTATGAGTTAGCCTTAGGGCTAACTCTTCTTTTTATTCGAGGCGACCACCTAAAGCGCCTTGTATTCAGGACGCTTTAGGGTCGTCTTGAGGAATAGGAGAATTGTAATGATTGAATCAAAAATAGATAAAGTACTCGCTTTAGTTGAGTCAAATGGCGGGTGGTCTTCTGTCTACTCAGCCTACCCAGGACTTAATGAAGCAGTTTCAAAATCAAATAACCACGGTGGTTCACCACAAGTACCATGCCCAAAAACTGGAAACGGAAGAACTAAGTTTCGCCTTTTCCGCGATTGGGTTGATACCGGTGGCGCATACCATAACGATGTAGGTGCTTTACCCGGTGGAATAGATGTAATTGCGTTTATGGAGAGTTGCTCAAAAAGCGACGCTTTAAACAAAATAATCGATATCTGTGGTGGTGACTTATCAAGCATCTCGCGCGAATACGTTAAAAATGTGAAAGCTTCACAGCCAAAAGGTATTAACGATGATGAAAAAGCAAAACGAGTTGCAAAACTTGAGAAGCTATTTCAACACGCTATTCCTGCAGCTCATGATCAATCTGGTCGGATACAAGCTTACTTGAACAGCCGTGGACTTAAAACTGATGCGAAAACTTTACCGTATACACTTGGGTATGCTGATGAGCTTTGGTGGGGAGATGGTCAGTCTAAACCTAAGAAACTTCATGGTTTACTAGGTTCAATGACTGATCCAGATGGTAATCGGATCACGATTCATCGAATTTTCCTTAACAAGCAAGGCTTAAAAGCAGATGTACCTAATGCGAAGATGTTAATGCCTCCGCCCAGCTATATTGGTGGATGTTCAATTAAAATTGACTCACCAGTAACTGAAGGTGATAACACCTTTATTGGCGTATGTGAGGGAATTGAAACTGCATTAGCTGTTCGTGAGGCTACAGGTTGTCCTATGTGGTCATGCTATTCGGACACATTACTAAAAATGGTAAAAATTCCAGATAGTGTGACTTCAGTATTAATTTTTGCTGATAAGGATGCATCTGGAGCAGGTCAAGAAAAAGCAGAAGCATTAGCTGCGAGGCTACGTAGAGAAGGAAAGTTTGTTGATATTTATATGCCACCTTTAGATATACCTAATGGCAGCAAAAGTATGGACTGGCTGGACACCTACAACTTAGCAGGCCCTAGTGCTTTTTCATTTCGCTTACCTGTTGACATCTCTGTTAATACTGGAGGTGTCAAATGATTAGCGTTTCTGGTCAAGTTTACAATGACACAAATGGAACACTATTACAGACTTTAGAGCTGAATAGTGTTGCCCCTACATCTAACTGTAAATCAGGTTTTTGTGGGGCGTGTCGCATCAAATTACTAAAGGGCAATGTCGAATATATCGATGAACCAATTGGCTTTACAAATGAAGGTGAGATATTACCTTGCGTTTGTAAGCCAAAAGGTGACATTGAGGTTGAAGTAACCTTTTAGATTTTTACAACCAACCCATGCGGGGAGCCCCCCGCTTGGGAAGCTCCCCCTTTCTTTGGAGGAGCAATGAGTAAACATCATATTGAAATGGCAAAAGCTGGTGGTTCTCAGCTACGTCATTTCGCAGCATACCGCAATGGATACTATCCAGATATGGTTATCAGACACTTCATAGCAAAAACTACTCACTTTTTATTAATTGAAAAATATAGAAAGACTGTAGATTTGCTTGTGATACACAATGTGACAATCGCAAATGCCTGTGAAACGGCAGAATTGCTATTTGAAGCATAAACAACCCTTGGGGGATTACTCCCTCAAGGGTGTGAACCCTCAAATTTACTTTGAGGAGATTCAAATGAATTGCTTATGAAAAACAAAATGCTAAATAAGATCATGGTTGAACTAATCTTATTAGCAACAATTGTTGGCTATATTCCAGAGCTCTCTGTTAGTGGTTTTGCGGATATGTTTGGCCGTGTGGTTTCGACAACAAAACATGCTACGAAATTCAAATTCAAGGACTTATAAAGCTAGTCATTGCTTTTGTTTGTATGTTGGCATCTGTTGTGATAGGTTTCTATATAACTTTCCTAAATGGTTCCGAGGAGGACGATCAAGATGAATGAAATCCAAGCTATTGGTTTGACCTTTTTCATTTTTGGTAATGTAGTTTTTTTCGGTAGTTATTTATGGATGCACCACCGAATAAGCAAAAAATAAAATAAGAAAAGACCGTTAATCGGTCTTTTTTTTTGTCAAAATTTGAAGAGAGGAGCTACTGCGCCTAGAACAATAACCAGTAAGGGGTAGACGCGAAGCTCTTCTATATTGCTGAAAATAGAAAAATTTCAATCAATTCCAAGTGTGTGAGTAGAATAAAGATTCATACCAAGTATTAAACTATCATCCTAAAATGGCAGCGATTGCATCGGTACGCTGCCATTTCTAAAACGTTTTTGCCCCATTGTGTGCTAGTACACTTTTTCTTTGCACTTTACGAATGCTTTTTCTAATCGTTGTGGTGTCTTGTAATGTGAGAGTTTACAAGAATATCGACGTGAGCTTAGCCCTCAGTCCTCCATGAATAGTTAGATAGTGTTTCTAGTCACCATTCACTAACCTATTGACTAATATCGACTAAAATATGAGTTGTTGTTACACTGGAATAAACTTAGATAGCTCACTGGAGAACACATGAAAGATTATATGAATCAACTCGATCAAGAGACTAGGAAAGTAGATTTTGATTCATTTGATATATCTGTTAAAGAGTTGATTTCTATGGCGAATGAATCAATTATCAACATTGCTCCTGAGTACCAAAGGCAATTTCGTTGGCCCGAAGATAACCAGTCTAAACTTGTAGAATCTGTTTTATTGGGAATACCTATTCCTAACTTGTTCATGGCTGCAAATAGAGATGGATCTTGGGAGTTAATAGATGGCGTACAAAGGCTTAACTCATTGATTCATTTTTGTGGGACCCCAGAGCAAATAGAAAGTTTTGGGCTGGATAAGCCTCTTAAACTTAAGGGGCTAGATATCCTGTCTAAGTTCAATGGAGCAACGTTTAATGATCTGCCTCATTCACTTCGTTTGAAGTTCAGTTTACGTCCGCTTAAGGTAACAACACTAAGCGATAAAAGTGATCTAAAAGTACGATTCGACCTCTTTGAGAGATTGAATACTGGTGGAATCAAATTAACTCCTCAAGAAATTCGAGCTTGTGTATTTAGAGGGCAATTTAATGATTTTATCATTGAACTTGCAAAAAATGATGACTTCAACAAAGTTGTTAATGTGTCATCAACTAAAGCGAAAGACGGTACCAGAGAAGAGCTTGTTTTGAAGTTTTTGGCTTACAAAACAAAACGTGATGATTTTAAACACAGTGTAGAGATATTTCTAAATGACTTTATGGCCGATGCATCGGTACATTTTAACTATAAGAAGTATAGAGAGCTGTTTGAAAAAACATTTGAATCACTAAGAGCTGTCTTACCTAATGGAATTAAACGCGGCAATAAAGGAAGTACACCACAAGTGCTTTTTGAAGCCATTGCTATTGGAGCTGCCGATGCTATTGAAGAAGGAGTTGATATTAGCGGATCAAATGTAGCCAACTGGATTGATGATGAAGAGTTACGCCGCTTGACAACTGGAGCCACAAATTCAGGGCCTCGCTTACGCGAAAGAGTCGAGTATTGTCGAGTTAGGTTTGTAGATAATGTTTAATGATATTGATGCTGGTGTTATGAATCGCTTGAGGCAACTAGATTCAATACTAGAGTATTTGTCAGATGAGGCACTGACTGAAGAAACTAAAAATTCAGACTTCTATCGTGCTCAGAAAGGCTTGGTGTTTGTTGCAATGTATGCAGCACTTGAGTTCGCAATTACACAATCAGTCACACGAGCATTAGAAGTTATTGGGCAAGAAGAAGCTCCTGCCAATCATTTTAAAAGTGCGGTATTGTGCTCGCTGTTTGATTCTCATTTTAAAGCTCTTCGAGAGTGCGGAGCCTCCAAAGTGTGGGAAAATCGTCATAAACTTGTTCTCGCAGTAACAAGTGATACTGAAGTGACTAATGTTGACAGTTCTGTTTTTCCATCAGGTGGCTCAATGAATATTTCTATTAAACAGCTAGAGAACGTGTGGAATTTTTTTGATTTAGAACGCTCACCACTGCCAGAAGGTGTGCAGCACTTTGTCTTAACCGAAGTCAAGGATCACCGTAACGCGATAGCTCATGGTAGAGAGACCGCAATTACTATAGGGCGAAGGTTTAACGTTACGCAGTTAGATAATAGAGCACGCAGTATAAAGCTTTTATGTCTTCACATTACTTCTTCGTTTGCCTCTTATTGTGCTGAAAAACGATATTTTGTTGCGGATACTGTGGCATAAAAAGCAACTGCTTTGCCATACCAGTAGTTATTCATGGATTGCTAATGCTCGATTTTTCGAAATTCATTTCTTTCCAAATCCTAATCAGTAATACATCCACTATCCTCATAGTGACTTTTAAATAGGAGGTCACTATGAAACCAGAACTAAACCACAATGCTACTGGTGTGAAACGTCCTTTCAAGCTTGAAGAGATTTGGCGTATTCGCACTCGAATTGAAATTCAAAACAACTTGATGCAATTAGCTTTACTGAATTTGGCTATAGATAGCAAGCTAAGATCATGTGACTTACTCTCTTTAAAAGTTCGAGACGTCGCTACTCTCGATCAAGTATTTGAAAGGGTTCAATTAACGCAGAAGAAAACAGGGATCGAAGTTCAATTTGAGATAACTCCGAGAACACAACAAAGTATTATCCATTGGGTTCAAGAAGTTAAATTGCAACCCAGTGATTATTTGTTTCGGAGTATACGTCGCTCTAATCAACCAATAAGCTATTCATATTACAGGTCTATCATCAGGAGCTGGGCTGAGCAATTAGGACTTGATTGCGACTTGGGGACAAGAAAACCTTCGATGATAAAAACGCCATATCGATTGCACAACCTCTCTGCGAAGCAATAATGTCGATGACCGCTCGTACCCGTTTATCCTCAGGGCGCGAGGTAGTGTTTAGAAATCTGTGTCATTTCAGTAATATTAAGAAAACAGGAGTGACACATGACTCAATCTTTCGACTTCAACAAAGCATT
>NZ_LKDX01000078.1:0-9479 GCF_001401795.1 Pseudoalteromonas sp. P1-26
TGAAAAAGCATTCTTAACAGCAGTTTCTAAATCGCGAGCAACCTGCTGAGCCGCTGCTGAATCAAAAGATTTAATCCACGCAAACTCTTCGAAAGGCTTTAATTCCTTAAGAAGCGAGGCCATTCCTTTGTAAAACAAGAACGTCTTATCGTACTCATATCGACGCATATTTTCAGACAACAACAGATCCCAAATGCCACGCGCTGTCGCACTAAACTCAATAAGCTTAGCTTCTTGCTCTGGGGTAGGATTTAGCCTGTAGTTGTATCTGAGCGTCTTTTTCATATACTGTATAGACTACTGTATAAGGTCGAGTTGTCAAGTTGGAATATGAAACTAAATCTCACTGCAAATATTTAATTGCACTTCATTTAATTCTGGTAGTTAAATCCAGAAAACCTTTACTAAACGGAAATCTGGGTAAGTTTGTTAAGAAAACGGTTTTCGATGTTTCTCTATCTTCTGACTTCAGGATCGAAGAGGTTGAAATAGACAAAGATCACATTCATATGCTGATTACAATCGGCACTCGATATTCTGTAGGCTAGTACGCAAGGAGGATTAAACAAGCGACAACTACTAAAATCTGGAAATCATTTCCTTACCTCAAAAACCAATTTTAGAAAGAGAAAACATTTTGGTCTGATGGATACTTTGTGTGTTCTGTAGGAAATGCTAGTGCAGAGATAATACGAAAATATATTCAAGAGCAGGGGTGACACAGATTCATCCCCGCGACATCACTTCGCTCTGATCACGGGGTTTTCTCGGTGAATTTTCGATAAAGCAAAGGTTCGTGCTGATATGGGGCGTTTTTTTGCTAATGATAATCGTGGTTCTCGTTATAATAAATCACTAATGTGGTTAGATTTGGGTAACGGACGCGCATCAGGCCAGATTATTTTAGCGATTTCGCCGTAAACCCTCGCCCGATTAGGGCGGGGATATAAGGCGTAAGACGCGATAGCGTCTTAATCTGGGGTTGATTGACTTTCCACATAAGCTTTTAATGTTTCAATAGTCACACCGCCAGCAGTGCAAGCAAAGTATGAACGAGACCATAGGGCGGAGCTTGTGCTCTGCCTTGTAAGGTGCGTGTTTTGTAGTCGTAGTATACGAGATGAAACTGCTTTTAAGTTGTTAACCATTAGGCTGATTGAAAGTTTAGGAGGGTATGAGATCAGTAAATGAACGTGATCCTGTTCACCATCCATTTCTATCAATTCGCATTCAAGTTTTACACACACTGAGTCAAAAGCTTCCCTTAATTGTTCGATCATAACTCCAGTAAACAACTTGCGCCTGTACTTCGTTGTAAATACCAGATGAATAATCAATTTGCTCAGGCAGTGCCTTTTTTGAGGCAGTCTTGAAGTAACTCTTTGCTGTATGCACTCACTTTACAACCCCAATATAAGCCGATAATATCTTGAAATTATACAGGTGAGCAATGAAATGCTAAAAGCAACAAAAGTACGCATTTATCCAACACAAGAGCAAGCTGAGTTTTTAATCGCTCAGTTTGGTGCCGTGCGTTTTGCGTATAACAAAGCGCTGCATTTAAAATCGCACATGTACCGCAAGCATGGTGTCACACTGAATCCAAAAAAGGATATAAAACCACTGCTTGCCGTTGCTAAGAAATCCCGCAAATACCACTGGTTGAAGCAATATGATTCAATCGCCTTACAGCAATCGGTGATCAATCTTCACCAAGCCTTCGACAACTTCTTTAATCCGAAGTTGAAAGCCAAGTATCCACAATTCAAACGTAGACATGGCAAGCAGTCGAGCTACCACTGCGTGGGTGTAAGGGTACTTGATGGGGCAATTAAGCTTCCAAAAATGAAGCCTATAGAGGCGAATGTTCACCGTGAGATTGCGGGTGTGATTAAAAGCATCACTGTAAACCTGAGCAAGACAGGTAAGTTCTACGCATCAATCCTTGCGGATGATGGAGTGGAACTCTCAACACCTCTCCACACGTTAAGAGCAGTGACAGGTGTCGATCTGGGTTTGTCTCATTTTGCGATTGAGTCAAACGGCAGAAAGAC
Organism: Pseudoalteromonas sp. P1-26; assembly: GCF_001401795.1. Taxonomy (NCBI): domain Bacteria; kingdom Pseudomonadati; phylum Pseudomonadota; class Gammaproteobacteria; order Alteromonadales; family Pseudoalteromonadaceae; genus Pseudoalteromonas; species Pseudoalteromonas sp. P1-26. The sequence goes on from NZ_LKDX01000078.1 coordinate 2,055, forward strand.
AGCCAACCCAAGATTTGTAAAACGCGCTGAGAAGAATCTCAGACGTAAGCAGCGTCAGCTATCCAGAAAAGCCAAAGGCAGTGCTAATCGTGCAAAAGCTCGGATACTTATTGCTAAATGTCATGAAAAGGTAGCGAATGCTCGCGCTGATTTTCAACACAAACTCTCTCGAACTCTCGTTGACGAAAACCAAGCGGTGATAGTTGAGACATTGAAATCAGCCAATATGATGAAAAACCGCAAACTTGCAAAACATATTGCTGATGCCTCATGGCATAGCTTTGTTGCGAAATTGGAATACAAACTGAAAGAGCAAGGTAAGCACCTAGTAAAGCTAGATCAGTGGTACGCCAGTTCTAAAACCTGCTATTGTTGCGGTCATAAAATGGAAGCAATGCCCTTATCGGTTCGCAAATGGGATTGCCCGTCTTGCGGTACCAGAGATATTGATCGCGACTTAAATGCCGCCCTAAATATCCGGGATAAAGGCATTCTGGAATTAAAGGCGGCTGGACGGTCGTCTCTGCTTATGGAAGCTGCATAAGTCTCGATACTATCGAGCAACGGCTAACGAAATAAGAAGCATCGCCTGATAAGGCGATGAGAAGTCACAACCTGCCCAAGTTGCTTCTGAGGGCTTTAAGCGACTGGTTAATTATTATTTTCGAAAATTCAAAATTGATATGACAAGAGTGATATTTGAAATTACTGAGCGCCCCTGTTCGCACAAGATGTTCAATGATGTTTTGGTGAACACCAATTCAATGACAGCAAATGGGTATCTATTTGCGATTGATGATTTTGGTACCGGTGTCTCTAATTTTGAAATGCTATGCGAGCTTGATGTGTACATGATAAAGCTTGATGGAAACTTTGGTATTAAGTCTCTGCATGATATTAACTGCCAGAAGGTTTTTAAATTCGTATCGACTTTCAACGAGTCTTTCGGATGTAAAGTCTGTGCTGAGGGCTTGGAGACTGAAGAACACGTAGAATTAGCAAGAGGCCTTGGCTTTTGTTTTGGCCAAGGCTATGGGTTGGGAATGCCAAAAGTATTAACGGGTATTGTGGAATAATTAAATTATAAGTTTCGTAAAGTTTATCGCTGATTCACATTGTTGTTCGGTGAATTTACCAATATGACAATCATTAGGTTTAACTTCTAGGTAGTTAGCCAACTGTCTGTACACATCAACTCTTGCAAAACCACACTCTTTCCAAAGTACATCTAATATTTTGTGTGCCTTTTGTCTTGCGCTTCTAGTGCCGGCATTAGCCAGGGTTCCTTGAGGTAAGTTATCCCCTTTGTGCACTGCAACGTATGAATCACATCCTGATTTGTAGTTTTCACAAAGATAAATTAAACCGTGATCTTTACCTTTGAATATGTGCTTTGATTCTGAAAGTGATGCTAACCCGGAACAGTATTCACATCGAACTTTGATGTCCACTGCAGCTCTTGAGTTTCTTCCCATCACAATATCTTCCAGAAAGTGGATGAAATACATTCGCATCGATTTTTCAGCTAAGTCAGTTAAGTAATTAGCTTTATGCTTCAGCTCCCCTATAAGTGCCAGAGATAGAGCTTCATGTCGGTGATCAGAGAGCAACTTGCTTAGTTCATTTACATAGCTATACGTAGAAGCATCAACTATTCCAGACTTAGATAGTTGCTCTTGGACCAGTTTTTTTAGATCGACTTGGTTTAAATAAATCACAGCTTTGCCTTGTTTTAGTGTTTGTATGTCTTCCATTAAACCCTGGTTAAACAATTGCGCTGGAATTCAAAAAAAAACTCAATTTTCTCGATTTTAATCTCTGCCTCAATTTTTTTGCGTGAAATAATGAGTGGCATAAGGAGGTGTAAATGAACCAAAAAAAATCAATACCAGTCTCCCAATTAGCCCTTTATTACTCAGATAGAGAATTATTTAGGAAAGCTAAAGGTGGTGCATTCGATAAAAAACTGGCTAAAAGAGGCACGCGAGAGCACGCCCGGGCAGGTAAAAGTTCAAATCTAATACGCGCTGTGTTTTTAACTATTATAGGTTTCATATGTTACTTATTATTCAAATTTTCCTAGTTTTCTCTATCGTAGTGATCGTGCTTATTGCAAAAGGGTATAGCGTTAAGAGAAAGCTACAAGTGCCTCTTTATTATCTATTTCTTTGTGGTGATGTTGGGGGGCGAAAACCAATAAAGGTAGAAAATAAGAATCTAGTCGGTATGCCAGATGCCCTATTCTTCAATCTATTAAAGCTTAGGTTTGTTGTATGTGAGTTTAAGTCTCGAAACTATACTGGAGTAAATTTATATGAAAGAGCTCAAATTACATTGTATATGGGAATGCTGAACAAATGGTATCTACCTGCACCGCAAGGTATTGTTGCATATGGTAATGGTTTTGCTGTTCGAGTGAGGTTTAATAAATCATTGTTCAATGAAATTTGCGGTCTTCGAAAGCAGTGCTTAGTTGAATTGGGCAAGTTTTAACTTTTCTTATATGGAATATAGCTGTGAATACACATTTTTGTTCGTGTGGTAGCCTATTTGAGCTTACATTACAGCTTAGACGCATAGGCTTTAGCCTCATCTGACTGGCAGCACATAGTCGAATCCTGCTTTCAGGTAATTTTCGTATCCAAAACGTCGAAAACCACCTTTATTGGCGGTGGTCGCGATGGAAAGAAAGTTTTGGGCATAAATGGCTTTATAACTTTGAATACCTTTAAATGTTTTAAACCCATTTGAATGAGCTTTATCTTGTTGGCTAGTTCTGCTTCGCCACAGTACCTATAAGCTATGGATTTAAAGGAATAGTTGTATTTGTCATTTTAGCCAACAATCCACCAATTCGTTTGCGCATTTCACGCCTATCAATAATAATGTCTATAGAGCCATGCTCTAAGAGGAACTCACTCCGCTGAAAGCCCACAGGTAATTTCTCCCGAACAGTTTGTTCTATCACGCGACGTCCAGCAAAGCCGATAATTGCCTTCGGCTCGCCAATGTTAATATCTCCTAGCATGGCTAGACTCGCTGAAACGCCACCCAATGTTTGGTCTGTTAATACAGAAAAATATGGTAAGCCTTTACTGGATAACCGATTTAACGCAGCACTAGTTTTTGACATTTGCATTAACGATATCAGAGATTCTTGCATACGAGCGCCACCACTGGCAGAAAAGCAAACTAATCCACAATTTGCATCTACAGCAGCTTCAACTGCCTGAACAAAACGTGCACCTACAACTGAGCCCATCGACCCTGCCATAAAAGAAAACTCGAATGCACAGGCAACAACAGGTAAGCCCATAAGTTTTCCTTTCATCGCAACTAAGGCATCCCTTTCCCCAGTACTTTTCTGGGCTAGAGCAAGGCGTTCCTTGTAGCGTTTCAGATCCTTAAAATGTAGAAAGTCTTTCGGTTCAAGTTCACTCGCGATCTCAATTCGCTCTCCTTTATCTAAAAAGCTGTCTAAGCGGCGGCATGCTGACATCCTCATATGATGATCGCATTTTGGGCACACCTCTAAATTTTCTTCGAGGGCAATGCGATATAATATCTGATCACAGGATGGACATTTAGTCCATATTCCCTCTGGGATAGAAGCTTTACGTGTACTGATTATATTCTTCTTATCTAACAGTTTTTCTAACCAACTCATCGGAAACCTTTTCATATAACTTTAGTGATAAGTATTGTATAGGCCTATTTTTGGTAATAAAGTGTGCTTTATTGGTTTGATAATCCAATATTATGGGATTAAATAAGATGCTTGATAAAATTGACCAGCAGTGGCTAAAAAGTTTTCACTGTGTCTATGAGAACAACAGCTTCAAACGTGCTGCGGAATTTTTAAGTTTGCCTACATCAAATATCAGTCGTCATGTTGCTTTGCTCGAAGAGCGACTGGATATACGACTATTTAACAGAACCACACGCCGAATCGCTCCAACAGATGCAGGAGAACATCTCTACTTACGCACACAGCCATTGTTTGACAAACTTAATGATGCTCTTGAGGAAGTGACACAGCACTCTCATGAGGTCGTTGGGCAGCTTAGAGTTTTAATGCCAGACTCGCCTGCTTTAGCTCAAGCAGTCGTGTCTTTTTGTACCAAGCATCCCTCAATTTCACTATGTTGCGATACAAGTATCAGCCCGAAAGAGGATTTACTTGATGGGTTTGACGTGATTTTAAGTTTTCACAGAGGAAAGCTCGAAGATAATAATTGGGTAGCTAAGGAGATAAAGCGTTGGCCAAGCTCTGTTGTGACATCCCCAAAACTCTTAAAGACCTCTCCCAGACCTTTTCAGGTTACCGACTTGAAACACGTCCCATGTATCAATACTTTTACTGCGTTACATGGAGCACCTTGGGTTTTCAAAAATACTAAAGGTGAGCTTATTACTCAAAAAGTACAGTCTTCATTTAAGGTCAATAGCGGGCATCTCGCTAAATCTGGCACATTAGCTGCTCTGGGGTTTGCTATACTGCCCACCGAATTCTGTCGTAATGAAATAGATGCTGGTTCTCTGGAAATAGTAAAAATGGAATATGAGCCTGAAGATTTGGTTTTGTATATCTTTTACGCTTCCAGAAAACAATTGGCAAAAAAGATCTCGATGTTTATTCAACATTTAAAGCACCAAGCAAATTTAGATAGAGGCTGAAAAGTAGAGGAAATAAATCGATAAAAGGATTTGTCTGAACCACTTTTTAGAGTAGGCGCTTGGCTAAGCAAACTTTTATGCAAGAATCAGGCTGCGGAATGCACTAAGAGGATGTATTAAACACCAGCTTGAAACTAATAACAAACAATGTTTTTTAATACTCAGTACAATAATCTGAACAGAGTAACGACTCTATCAAGAAACGGGCATAAATGTGCCGACCAAGATCCGATGAACTTGAAGTTGGACAGAAACAATTTAGCGCCGAAGGATGACTCTGTGCCAAAAGCGGATCTTCACGCCGTTGTAACCAGCTAAAAATAGTTGGCTAGAATTTTGTTAGGTACAATCAAAGCCAACTATTTTTTGTCCGTGTTAACAGCCTTGTTAGCAATTTTTACATCGTTCTCTGAAACACTCTTTCATCCTCACCCAAAGAGAGCATTTTCAATGCAATGACTTGCTTATTTTTATATATTGCTTGCAGTCTTGCTTCAGTAAACGCTTTAAAAACAATGGTCTTTTTATCAAGTAACTCAATTTCAAACGCCGGATCATTTGAATATTGATAAAAGAGTTTACCACTTTTTTGGAATATCTTGCGCTCTCCAAACGTACCTACTATCTGATTGAAATCACTCTGACTTGGCTGGTATTGGCTCGATTTTGCTTTAACCAATGGATAGACCCATTGATGCAAACCAAGGTTTTTACTATTACTTTTGATTAAGGAATTAAGCACCTCTGCATAAGCAACATAAAATGCATTATCACTACTTGTTTCAATATTTGGTTTCACCCCCTTTCTTTCCCAGTTGTCATTTGTTCTTGGATCTACAGGTCGTGTGGATGGTAAAGTGAGAATATAATCATTATTTACTATTTCAGTACTTCTACCATGAGCGGCGCCAGCAGTTACCTCTCCAACAATGGTTGCTCTATTCAAACTTTGCATTGAATAGCTAAAGCCTTCTGCAGCGGATGCAGAATTACTGCTGGTGAGGATATAAAGAGGAGTATCTTTAAACCTAGGACCTGGTACATATGGCGAAGTCCAATCTTGCGTTTGAGTTAACACACCGTTTTCACGGCTTTCAAAAGTTGATAAATGGACTGTATCTAGGTCAAAGAAGTAACTTGCTAAGGAAGTCACCATAAATGGACTACCGCCATAATTGTTCCTTAAATCAATAATGATACCATCGGCATGCTGTAAAAATTTCATCGCATTTTCAAGCGTCTCACCTCCTAAGTGACTGTCAGAGAAAGCTCTTATATCGAGGTAACCAATATTGCCATCAAGCAATTCAACCTTTTTAAAACCATAGTTGTCTATAGGAGTCTCCATGACACGACTATCAGCAAACGCCTCAGTTTGTGCTGACGAACGATAATCTTTCAATTCACTAACCCAATTTGGATCATAAACAACAGAAAGATGTTTATCATTTGCAATCTTGTTTAATTCCAAGGTCATAAATTCAGCAATATCTTCAGATGACTTTTGACGTTCACAACCAGATAAAAATACTTGCGAACGTATTAACTGAGCTAACCTTGTTGCTGTATTTTCAATGACGTAGTTATCTTCAAGTTGTTTGGCAATATTTTGTGACACATCATAACAATCTGCAGCGCTGACATAATTGCATAGAACGAGTGAGCTAACGATGAGGGGTTTAAAGACTTTATTGTTCATATTTTCCTGAAATTTTAATTATTGTTTTTTAATAACGTTCGAACACACCAAAAGGGGTTAAAAGATTTTCTAAATGCTAAATTAAATTGCTAACGCCTAAATCAGGTGCGCCCTAGGCGTCACCTGGATTTACTTGTTAGCCTCCTGCATGATTTCACCAAATGTTAGAAACTGCCTGATTGTAGGAAAATCCCACTCATTTAGCCCTAAAGACATCAGGTGCTTAAGGGCTCCATCTTCAGGACAATCGCTGAGCTCATCTGGGTATGTACTGACAAACCAACTCCAGAAGATCTTTGCTTCGAGAGGAATTTCACCCGAAATATTTTGAAGCATTAGTATTGCATCAAGCATGAAATCAGATGTAAATCTCTCAATTGGAGCGATATTTATCTTTCCTTCAGGATCTTTATCTGCATGTTTGAAAAAATTATAAGGTTCATTGACAGTTCTTACATGCTTCCTGAATTCCTCTCTCGTCATGCCTTTTGGGTTCTTGACTACACTTACTATTCCTTGCTCTTTGCCCACATCAATTAACACCTGATGAGCAGATGCAATAACAGTATGAATCACTACAAAATCACGTAACTCAAAAAACAGAGTCACTGCTTCAGTAATCTGTCGTCTAGCAACTTCTATCTTGTCAATCCAAATTGGTTGCATTTTACTCCTTGGAAGCTAACAATTTAATATCGACTCATTGGGTCGTTTTTCTACCGAGCCGCGGGTCATTTTTATCATTGTACCAGTTCTACCACACTAACTAACTTGTTGCTACAGATAAACTTTTAATCATTATAGAGATTATGAAAAAGGTAAAAACGACCAAATGGGTTGTTTTCCTGAATATAGGAGAAACACATAGCAATTGGACACAAAATCAGTGTTGAAAAGTAATTTTCTAATGACCACTATTCGCTCAAAGCCGTCATTAGAGCATTCACTTTAACTCATTTTGGGGCGTGCGACGTGAAGTCGTATGAAGCGCTGTTCACCGCTTAATGAGTGAACCATCTGTATCACCAGATGATCCTAGGAGCCTGAAT
>NZ_LKDX01000079.1:0-8954 GCF_001401795.1 Pseudoalteromonas sp. P1-26
GTCGCAATTAGCCATTCACTTCGAAGGTAGGTTAGATGGCGTGCTAGATATTTAGCAATTTAGGCTGACACAGAATTCTGAACGCCCTCGGGCGCGATGAAAGCGCAGGACTATAGACTAGCCCTACCGCTTTATTTACTGTTTTCCACACTTTGTCGATATCGACGTCAGTAAATAGATGCTGAGAAATGGATCCCAATTCTTTGCTAGTAAGCGGCAGAGTATTAATTCCATCACTCCTGGCTTGACGTAAGGCTTTGAGAAATTGTTGGTTTTGCCTATCTTCAGGCTCTAAATAGATGACTACAATCTGATTGTCCTGTGCCAAAACCTTGTGAGGGACATCTTCGAAAATCACAATACATTGTCCGGTGTGAATACTTTGTGCCTTGTAATCTTGAACCGAGATGTCTTTGTCTAAACCAATGCAAATTTGGACAGCATGATGTGCATGAACATCATTATCAGGACTGATTCCGATGTAAATCGCTTTGTAGGGCCACAAATGAATATGCATGGCTGACTCAGTATCAAAAGTTCAGGCTATTGATTTTTGCCTTATAAATCTACACAAATGACGAATGTTAGCCGATAGATACACGTTGAGGCGAGTGCGCACAGTGAAACTGTGTGCTTCTTACACTTTTAAGTGTGTAAATAATTTAAAATGCCACAGTCCCTAATGGTTTTGTTTTGATCACACTTTGACGCCATATTTTCGAGTGATGACTTTAATGCGTTTAGCTCTTCAATGCGAATAATGACGTCTGATAAATGCTTAGCTATTAACGTATTGATATTTGAACAGCTCTGATCTGGCTTCGAACGACTGTCCATGAGCGTTTTTACTTCCATGATAGACATATCCAATGAACGACACTGTTTAATAAATAGGAGTTGTTCAATAGTCCCCTTGTCGTAGACACGATAATTTCCACTTGAGCGCTTGAGCTCAGGCAATAGCCCTTTCTTTTCATAAAAACGAATGGTCTGAATACTACAACCTGTCGTCTTTGCGACATCACCAATTTTCATTTTTTTCTCCTAACCGTTGACTCTATACCAAGTATAGACTTTATACTCATACTATTCATCAGTAAAGAGTGTGTTTCTAATGAGCGGATGTGGGTGCGAAGTTGAAATAAAAGACCAGTCTCAACGACAGGTTTTGTATTGGCTTTTGGGAATAAACGCGACAATGTTTGTTATAGAAATGGGGATCGGGTTGCTTGCTCATTCAACCGCATTAATAGCCGATTCACTTGATATGCTCGCCGACGCAGTTGTCTATGGTGTTGCCCTTTATGCTATTGGTAAATCGCTATTGCACAAAGCCAATGCGGCTAGAATTAGCGGCTTTTTTCAGATGGCACTGGGTGTGTTGATTATCATTGATATTGTAAGACGGTCAATTTACGGTAGCGAACCTGTATCGGGACTAATGATGGCTATGGGGGCAGTTGCACTGGTTGCTAATGTCATTTGTCTTGTGATCATACGCAAACAAAGAAATGAAGAAGTGCATATGCGGGCAAGCTGGATATTTTCAGCCAACGATGTGATTGCCAACTTAGGTGTTATCTTTGCTGGCGTTTTGGTGTTTTGGCTCGATTCTCGATGGCCTGATCTGGTTATCGGTGTGATAGTTTCGTGCGTTGTGTTGCGCGGGGCAAAAATGATCCTCGAAGATGCTGGAAATGAAAGACAGCGAGCGCTTAATGCGCAAAGTTGATAAGAAAATGCCAATTTTTAATTGCACATCAAAACTGCGTAGGTTGGCATGGCTACTTATTACTTTGCTCATGTGTCAATCGGGCTTTTCGTTCGCCGCTCAATGCGATGACTACCCTGCGGAGGTATCGTCAGTCCCTGAACAATCAAAGTCGATAGGCACTTATGATGTTCCCGAAAAAAATGTAAATGCTGGTGATAATACGTCGAGTGAAGAGTCTAAGTGTTTCCATTGTGTGCTGTGTCAATGTGGACAGATTAAGTTTCTGGCACAGCACCCAATAAATGACGTATCTAAACCGTTATATACCAATCAATACAGTTATTCCCGCAACGTCACTGACGGCCTAGTCGAAGGCCTTTTGCGCCCACCTCAACATTAATCCATTCCCTCCTATATGTTTGCATGGGTGCTTTCCATGTATGTCGTTATCTTATGAACAAAAGGTTCTTTTATGAGTTCTTCACGCCCACTGGGCATAAAAAAAGCTAGCTCAGCGTATCTGAAATTGATATCTGCTGCACTGGTAACCATGAGCATATCTGTTCAATCTGCCAATGCGCAAAAGTCTTCAATCACGCTTGAAAATGCGCTCAAACGCACATTATCAAACAACCCAGATTTAGTTGTGTTCGAATTTAAATCTTCGGCTTTGGATGGTGAATCAAAAATGGCCAGCTTACGACCTGAAATGTCTGTTGGGGTTGAAGTTGATAATGTGTTGGGAACAGGCGAAGTGTCTGGTATTAAAGATGCCGAATTGACACTGACCTTATCGTCGGTCATCGAGCTTGGAGATAAAGTCAGCGGCCGAATGAATGTGGTGAGTTCAAAAAAAGCACAACTGCTTACACAACGGCGCATTCGTACGCTGGACATCTTGGGTGAAACAACTCGACGATATATCAATGTCATTGTCCAACAAGCGTTGCACAAGACTGAGCAACGAGCTGAAATGCTGGCTCGCACAATGCTTCAGACAGTCTCTACACGGGTTGAAGCGGGGGCTTCTTCACCACTTGAGAAAAAACGTGCAGAGTCAGCGTTGTCGCAGGCGCGTTTGTCGTTATTGATAAGTGAACAAAAACTCAATGAGTATAAACGCGACCTGGCCATCATGTGGGGTGACACTAACGCTGCGTTTGCGGAAGTTGAAGGGACACTGTTATCGTTTCCAAATTCACTATCACTTGAACATATGCTTTCACAGCTTCAAAGCAATCCACACGTTCTGCTTTATGCTGATAACTATCGGGTACAAGAGGCCAGATTGAGAGTGGTTCAGGCCAGTCAGCAGTTCGACATTGCGTGGGAAGCCGGTATCCGAAGAATGCAGGGAATTGATGACACAGCGTTAGTCGCCAGTATTTCGGTGCCGTTAAATACCAAGCAGCGGAATCTAGGTGAATACGAACAACAGCGCGCATTGCTTGACAGTATAGACTATCAAAAACAAGCGAAAATTCGTGAACTCACTCGCCAATTAAATCAAGTCATTAGCGCAAAAGACCAAGCCTTGCTCACTGTTACGACCCTTCAAGACAATGTCGTCCCAACATTGGAATCTGCATTGAAATTGGCGCGGGATGGCTATGAAAGTGGTCGCTACAACTACATAGAGTGGGTGACAACGCAACAGCAACTCATAGATATGCAACGAACTATGATAAAAGCCGCAGGCTTAGTTCACCTTCGAAGCGCAGATCTAGAGGCACTTACGGGAATTCCCGTGTTTTCTGACTCTCCCTCGACGTCTGCTCAATCATCACAATGAATAGAGAAAAAATAATGAATAAATCACAATTTACATTAGTTACTAGCGCACGTGACTTGCTTGGCATGTTAGTCATGCTAGTTACTTTACTGTTTGCTTCTGTCGCCCTGGCTGATGATGACGATGAGGAAGCCGAAGAAAGACCCGAGTACGTAGTGTTATCTCAAGAACGGATGCTTGAACACGATATCGTGACTGCATCGGCCGCATCAGGAACATTATCGCTCACAACCAGAACCTTTGGGCGGATAGTTCATGATCCTGCGTCACTGAGTCATATTCGTGCCCGCTTCGACGGTGTTGTAAAACGTATCATGGTGAATATTGGAGATAAAGTAGAAAAAGGTGGCACACTGGCAATCATTGAGTCAAACGAGAGTTTAAATCAATACTCAATCACCTCACCGATGTCTGGAAAAATCATAGCTAGACACGCCAATGATGGTGAGCTCACCAACGGTCAAGTACTGCTTTCTGTTGCTAATTACTCTCGCGCAATTGCTCAATTGGCTATTTTCCCCAAACAACGTACTCGTATTGCCGCTGATATGGAAGTCACTTTAAGGCTTGAGGAATTGCAGCAACAATCAAGTATAAGCCACATTACGTCCTCACCTGATGACAAACCTTATTCTATCGCGTTTGTGAACGTTGATAATGGCAGTGGTTATTGGCCTTTAGGCGCTATGGTAGAGGGTTATATTCAGATTGGGTTCCAAGAAGTCAATCTGGCTCTCCCCAAAAGTTCAATACAAGAGTTAGATGGGCAAACCATTGTTTTTGTCAAAGAAGGGGAGCGATTTTACCCCCGCCAAGTAAAGATTGGGAACACGGACAACCGTTTAGTAGAGATTGTGAAGGGCGTTCAAATAGGCCAGCAAGTCGTTGTAGAAAATAGCTATCTACTAAAAGCTGATTTATTAAAAATGGAGGCGGGCGATGATGACTAATTACCTGCGCATTTATTGTCAAAAGCAAAGCCAAGTCCATAAAAACGGTGAGGTGAGAACATGATAGCACCAATACTCCGTCTATCCATTGAGCGACGTGGTGTCATGATGTTGTTCGCCTTGTTTGTCGCCTTTTTTGGTATGTATAGTTACAAACAATTGCCGATTGATGCTGTGCCTGATATCACCAACGTGCAAGTGCAGATAAATACCGCAACCCCAGGTTACTCGCCTTTGGAGACTGAACAACGCATAACGTTTATAGTTGAAACCTCGCTGGCCGGTTTGCCTAATTTATCGTATACCCGCTCGATATCACGCTATGGTTTGTCGCAAGTCACAGTCGTGTTTAAAGAGGGCACTGATTTATATTTCGCACGAAATCTCGTCAACGAGCGTCTCACCGCCATCGCGGCGCAATTGCCAACAGGGTTAACCCCTGAAATGGGCCCTATCTCCACAGGCTTGGGTGAAATTTACATGTACTCGTTAAGTGCTGAGCCTCAGGCGCGACAGGACAACGGTCAACCCTATGATGCTATGGCATTAAGGGAGATCCATGATTGGGTAATTAAGCCCCAATTGTCGCTTGTTGAGGGGGTGACCGAGGTTTATGCGATAGGCGGATTTGAAAAGCAATATCATGTGAATCCTAATCCAGTCGCAATGATAAACTTTGGGATAAGTACAGGTGACCTTCTCAGTGCGCTAGAACGCAACAATGCGAATCAAGGCGCTGGTTTTGTAGAACAAAATGGGCAACAAGTACTGATCAGATCGGAAGCCCAACTTAAGGGCATCGACGATATCGGCCAAGTGGTTGTTAAGATCATTGATGGCGTACCGGTAAAAATTCAAGACATCGCCCAAATCAACCTCGGTAAAGAGCTGCGCTCTGGAGCCGGCACGTTAAATGGCCAAGAAACAGTGATTGGCACGACAATGATGTTAGTGGGAGAAAACTCTCGTACGGTCGCCAAAGCTGTGGACAGTAAGCTCGAAACCATTAAAACAAGCTTACCCGAGGGCGTAATCCTTGAAGCGGTTTACGATAGGACAAGCCTCGTTGACAAAACCATCGACACAGTGCAGAAAAACCTCGTCGAGGGCGCTTTACTTGTCATCGTTGTGCTATTCGTTTTGCTTGGGAATGTGCGAGCTGCACTTATTACCGCCGCTGTAATACCCTTGGCAATGCTTGCCACGATATCGGGCATGGTCAAAACAGATGTGTCTGCTAACTTGATGAGTTTAGGCGCACTGGATTTTGGCTTGATTGTCGATGGCGCAGTTATCATTGTTGAAAACTGTATCAGACGATTATCCGAATCCCAGAAACAAAACGGCGCTACTCTACCGCTCAAAGAAAGGCTGAATGTTGTATATGAAGCCACTAATGAAGTCATACGCCCCAGTTTGTTTGGTGTATTGATCATTACCATTGTTTATATCCCCTTGTTCACGCTCACTGGCGTCGAAGGTAAAATGTTCCACCCCATGGCAGCGACCGTGATAATGGCTTTGCTTGCCGCAATGGTATTTTGTTTTACCGTAGTGCCTGCGGCGATAGCAATTTTCATGAGAGGTAAAATTAGCGAAAAAGAAAGCCCAATTATTAAAGGTGCAAAGGCAGTATATCGTCCTGTTTTAACCGGAGCGCTGCGTTTTAGATGGCTAGTGGTAGTAGCAGCGAGTGCTTTGGTTGTCGGCAGTTTATGGATGGGCAGTAAATTAGGCTCCGAGTTTATTCCCCAGCTCAATGAAGGTGATATCTTAGTACAAGCGATACGCATCCCTGGGACTGGGGTAGAACAAGCAGTTGAAATGCAAAAAACTCTTGAAGCGAAACTTATGCAGTATGAGCAAGTTCAGACGGTATTCGGTCGCACGGGTACGGGTGAGGTCGCTACCGATCCTATGCCGCCCAACATTACTGATACGTTTGTTATTTTGAAGCCTAGGGAACAATGGCCCGATCCATCAATGACTAAAGCCGAGCTAGTCGAAACGTTTGAAGAGGACTTGTTTACCTTGCCCGGCAATAATTATGAATTTACCCAACCTATTCAAATGCGGTTTAATGAATTGATCAGTGGGGTAAGGGCAGATTTGGGCATAAAACTATTTGGGGATGACTTAGATACCCTCTTTGCATCTGCTTCTGACATTTTGTCCGTTATTTCAACGATTGAAGGGGCTGATGACGCGAGGCTTGAGCAGGTAGAAGGCATTCCAATCTTCACCGTCACACCAAAGCCTGATCAATTGGCACGCTTTGGTTTGGATATAGCCGACTTGCAGTTATGGCTCAATGCTGCGACAGGTGGAGAAACCGCTGGAATGATTTTTGAGGGCGACAGACGCTTTGAAATTGTCGTGCGATATGCCGACGACATTCGAAATGAACTCACTCAGCTTGAGAGCGTTCCCATAGTCACGCCCTCTGGTGAGCATGTACCAATAAGCGAATTAGCCACACTTGCATTTAAAGAAGTACCTAGCCAAATAAGCCGGGAGAATGGCAAACGTAGTATTGTTGTCACAGCAAATGTGCGTGACAGAGATATTGGCACTTTTGTTGAAGAAGCTCAGGCGAGAATTAATGATGAAGTAGATTTACCTGCTGGTTATTGGCTCGACTATGGTGGAACCTTTGAGCAGCTCGAAAGTGCGAGTCAACGATTGACGATTGTGGTACCGGTTACGTTGTTTGTGATTTTGACAATGCTGGTAATTGCGTTTGGTTCTATACGCGATGCGTTGATTATCTTCACAGGTATCCCTTTGGCATTAACAGGCGGTGTAATGTCCCTTTGGTTAAGGGATATGCCTTTATCCATATCCGCGTCGGTAGGATTTATCGCGTTGTCTGGGATTGCCGTATTAAACGGATTGGTAATGCTGTCCTTCATCAAGCAACGTTTGCTAGAAACCGGAGAATTAGTGAATAGCATTGTTGAAGGGGCACTTATTCGCTTGCGTCCGGTATTAATGACAGCACTAGTGGCAAGCCTTGGATTTGTGCCCATGGCGCTCAATACGGGCATAGGTGCAGAGGTGCAACGGCCTTTGGCCACGGTGGTCATCGGCGGGATAATATCGTCAACCTTGCTAACACTGGTAGTGCTGCCTGTACTCTATCGACTCGTGCATAGTAAAGGGGATCAGTAGTGTTCTTGGGCATTTATTCGTAAATGCCCAAGTTTTACCTGAACGATTTTTAGGTACCTATTGACTCTTTATTAAGTATAGACTTTACAATCATATTCTTAACGTCATGTACGATAAGGATAGATATGGTTTCGCTTATTTTAATTAGTAGTTTTTTGGCGCTAGCCGTCCTCGGTAGAAGCTTTGTTCAATATAAGAGAAATGGTGATTTTGGTATAAGAGCAGCATCTATAAACGCACCATTAATAGAAATTGTACCAGGGGCTATATTCGTGGTTACGTTTTGCTTTGCATTTGGTCTAGTTCTTTTTGGTTACTTAGGACGTGCGCCCCTACTATTTGTTCCTTCAATTCCATTTCAGCTTCTCGGCTCCTTGATTGGCGCCTGCGGAATTGCTGTAACTTTGTTGTCTCAAATTCAAATGGGAGATTCATGGCGTATTGGCGTTGACCAGCAAGAAACGACTGCACTTATTACCCACGGGATTTACGCAAAGTCTCGCAACCCCATTTACTTTGGTATTTTTCTATTTTGGGCAGGGGTGTGTATAACGTTCCCACATTTGCTGCTTTGGGCATGTGCTTTTGTATGTTGGATTTGCATTGAAGTGATTGTTCGACAAATTGAAGAGCCTTATTTGAAGAAAGTGCATGGCGATGATTTTCTAAAATATAAGTCTGACACTAACCGATACATACCTAAGCTTTCACGCTTTAAGTTTTGACGCTTAAATAAGTAATGGCGCAGGCTGCTTTATATGCATAAACTAACGAACGGTATCTTTTAACGTCCATTTTTATGAACTGTCGTTATTCTTAAGTGAACTACCCAGCGACATCGCTTCGCTCTGATCACTGGGCTTCTACAGTCTAGCTTAACGGCTAGGCTGCTTCTTTTTTCTCAGATCCAAAATCCAACTTCGATAATTCGAAGACTTTCGTTTTAACGGATTGTTTCTCCTGAGATACGGGTGCTACCCTTGCGACGATTCCAGCCGCAATTAAATCTAATTCACCTGTCTTTTCTATGCTCTTAGCCGACGATAGATCACGGTTTTGATACGTTCCGCAAGCTACACAAGTGAAATACCTATCGTTCAATGTTAAAACATGGTTTTGGCCGCACTCTGAGCAGATCCCAGTGGACTTCTCAAATCGACCAATTTCGTGATACAACTTACCCTCTAACTCAGCTTTGTATTTTGAAAGCTGAGTTATCAGCCCCATTACGTTATCGGCAACCATGCTGCCATTGAACTTTTGAATCGCTTTTACGTTTAAATCTTCAAAACACGCTATATCAGTTTCATTGATTATCTGTCGTGAA
>NZ_LKDX01000080.1:0-8883 GCF_001401795.1 Pseudoalteromonas sp. P1-26
GGTAAAAAGTACCTGACCATGGATGGAGCTGAATAGGTGAAATCAGAGGGTAAACTGGAAATTACAGACGAATTGTTGCTTTATCGAGAATACTATTAGGATTTATGACGAAGTATTTCTGTTTAATGGCATCGAAACAAAACAATCATCATTGAAAAAAAGACTCAAAGAAAAGGTGTTTGAACATAAATTCTTTGCTGATATCCAAAGCAAATTATCTAACCTAGTGACAATATCAGACTATAAAATCAAAGAACCTCAAATTTGAATCGCCCCGTGTTTGCCAGAGACTCAATAACTTGAGAAACTGGAACTATGAAAAAATCAAATCGCTATACATCAGAATTTCGTGAACGTGCAATTAGGCTTGTTACCACACAACAGCATGAATACCCTTCTCTTTGGGCTGCGCTAGTATCGATTTCAGATAAACTGGGATGTACCCCAGAAACACTTAGAGCATGGGTCAAGAAATCTCAAGCTCAACCGTCTAAACCCTCTTCTAATACGCAATCAACTGAAGAACGCCTTGCCGTCTTAGAGCGCGAGAATAAAGAGCTCAAGCGAACGAATGATATCCTGAGGCAAGCTGCCGCTTTTTTCGCCCAAGCGGAGCTCGACCGCAAACAGAAGTAATAGTGGATTTTATTGATGCTTGCAGAGAGCATTACGGTGTCGAGTCAATTTGCAAGGAATTGCCGATTGCACCATCAACGTATTATTCTCATAAACAGATACAAAGAGAGCCTGAGCGACTGTCTAACCGCAAAAAGCGTGATGCTGAGCTGATAATACTCATTCGCGAAGTGTGGGAGGATAATATGTCAGTTTATGGTGCAAGAAAAATATGGAAGCAGCTACAGCTTGACGACCATCAAGTCGCCCGCTGTACAGTCGAACGATTGATGCGAGTTATGGGAATTCAAGGTGTTCGTCGGGGTAAAGCACATAAGACAACGATACCTGACGAGCAACAAGATAAGCCACTTGATTTAGTTAATCGTCAATTTACTGCTGAGCAGCCAAATCAACTTTGGGTAGCTGACATCACCTATGGTGTGCCCGGAGTTCAGGGCTAACAAGGATGTTTAAATTGAACCACGAACCTGTCTGTAATCCATGACAATATTGGCAGGAGCCAATAAGTTATGGCTACTTCTGGTTGTGCAGAAGTATGAGTCTGAGCGGCAGTGACTTACCGTATGCTGGTAAGGTAATGTAACTCGCTGACAACGGGAAGTGAGGCGAATTCGTTAAGCCAAGATGCTTCTCTAGACTAAGTATTGGACGGATGAAGAACATGAACCGATTAATCCGCATCTGTGGGCTGAAACGTCGCCACCGTCTACACGAGTTAACAGGCGGTATGACGCTGATATTGTGCAATAAGTAGCTGCGCAATAACCGAACTGGTCAGCAAAATGTAAGTGCTTGCCAGTGGATAAACGCCAAATCACAAGTCTGCGTTTAAGCGTCATCACCTTACAGCACGATAAGGTTAAAGACTGCGATCGGCATCCCCCCCAATATGTTTGAGTTCAGGCCGGTAAACCGGGGAAGGTCTATTTGCATGCTAAGGGAGCATGACCCCGATGACAAATAGGCTGGCGGAGCGCTCGTAGTAGTCCGGGATGGGGAAAGCCCATTACATGGCGAAGGGGCGCAGCTTAATTGATTTACGTCGGCAAATTAGCTGACCTTAACGAGGTGAAGACCTTTGATAATCAGTGAAATGCAACGTAAATTGGCAACATGGACTCAAGCGGATAAATCGCGACGAGTCAATCGACTACTGCGCTTAATTAGTCATCCTCGATGGCTGAAACACGCAGCCGAAATCACCCTTGCAGCCAGAGGAGCGAAAACACCGGGCGTAGACGGGAACACTAAATTCCATCTAAAAGAAGGGTTAGATGAAGAGCTCGCCATACTCAGCCAAGCACTGAGAGATGGCTCTTATCAACCACTTCCGGCAAGGCGAATTTATATTCCCAAAACAAACGGCAAACAACGCCCTTTAGGTATTCCTACCCTGAAAGATCGCATAGTGCAACGCGCCATGCTAATGGCTATGGAGCCAATCTGGGAAAATGACTTTCACTCGTTATCCTATGGCTTCAGACCTGAACGCAGTGTGCATCACGCGATCCGGACAGTAAAACTTCAGTTGACTGATTCCAGTCAGGAGAAAGGACGCTGGGTGATTGAAGGCGATATGTCGAGCTATTTTGATACAGTTCATCATCGATTATTGATGAAGTGCGTCCGTAAACGGATTGCCTGTAAACGGTTCAATCAGCTGCTCTGGCTCTTTATCAAGGCCGGTCATGTTGAAAAGAACCTGTTCTGTGCCACTAACCAAGGCGTACCGCAAGGTGGCGTGATCTCACCACTGCTGTCAAACATCATGCTTAATGAGTTCGATCAGTACCTGAACCAATGCTACCTTAGCAAAAAGGCACGTAAAGATCGCTGGTACTGGAACCACAGTATCAAGATCGGTCGCAAGCCTGCCCTTGAGGAGGAGCGACAATGGAAGCCTGGCGTCGCATACTGTCGTTATGCCGATGACTTTGTTGTTATCGTCAAAGGCACCAAACAACAGGCGCAGGTGATCCGAGAGCAATGCCGAGACTTTCTGGAAAGCAAACTCAAGCTTACGTTGAACATGGAGAAGACCCAAGTTACTCATGTCAATGACGGCTTTGTCTTCTTGGGACATAGAGTGATCCGCAAACGAGGCCCAAAAGGCAACATGCGTGTGGTCAGCACTATCCCGAAAGATAAAGCGAGAGCGTTTACTTGTTCGCTCAACAAAGAACTATCTGGTGACTATAGCTGTAGTCCAATCGATAAGATAGAAAAACTTAACCAGAAACTTAAAGGCTGGTCACAGTTTTACCGTCATACCGATTTCACGGCTAAGGTTTATAGTAAGATAGACAGAGCGGTATTCTGGAAACTGGCTTACTGGTTCGCAGCTAAGTTTAAAACCAGCATCAAGAAGCTAATGATGAAGTTGATCAGACGACCAGAACCCGGCAAAGCGAAAACATGGGTCTATTTCGGTAGGAGCAACAAAGGCAACTTATGCGGTCAATCACTATTTCGATTAGTGAGTAGCCCTAAACGACCTTTTAGATGGCGATTACCAGAATCGAACCCGTATTGCCGGAACGAGGACGAGGTCAGAAATACTGTCACCTCAAGATATCAAGATGTTGCAATGGCTGTTAGCCACAATTAAGTGGAGAGCCGGATGCGCTGAAAGGTGCACGTCCGGTTCGGAGAGGAGAGGTTGGGAGATAGCACGACTACGCCCCGCCTCTTACTCTACTTGCCACATGGAGTGGGTTTGTTTATGTCGCTTTCGTGATAGATGTTTTTTCACGATACATTGTAGGTTGGCGTGTATCAACGACAATGCACACAGAGCTTATTCTTGATGCGTTAGAGCAAGCTATTTGGCATCGTGGCAACCCCGAAGGGTTAATTCACCACAGCGACAGAGGCAGCCAATATTTGTCTATACGATACACTGAGCGACTTGCTGAAGCTGGAATTCAAGCGTCTGTAGGCAGTGTGGGTGACTCTTATGACAATGCATTGGCTGAAACAATAAATGGATTATTTAAAACAGAGATTATTCGCAGAAATGGCCCGTGGAAGAATGTTGATGCTGTTGAATACGCAACGTTAGAGTGGGTCAATTGGTTTAATAATCAACGCTTATTATCTTCAATTGGGTATATTTCACCAGCTCAATATGAAACAGACTACTATGATAATTTAAACGAGTCAGGTAAAGTGGCCTGACTTAAACAAACTGGTCTCCGATGAACTCGGGGCGATTCATTTGTATACATTCGACAGCGTGCCTATTATCTCATTTTGTCATACACAGTTTTCATCTAAAATAACCTGTTGCGCCTTTAAAAATAGGCGTATACGCTTTGTTTACACCCGTATACATCAGAGGTATTTTAGAATGGCTATTCTAAGCATCCGAATTGACGATAAATTAAAAGAGTCTTTAAGTAGTGAGGCGCAAAAGGAAGGTATTTCTTTATCTGAATATGTGAAGAAATCACTGGAAATTAAGAGCGTTGATACTCATATACTAGCAACAGAGAAAAACTTAAAAAGCTCTGTTGATAGTATTAAAGATTTAGCGCTCGTCTCTCAGGAGACTGTACACGAAGTTGAACTAAATATTCAGCGGCTAAATGAATCGCTTAAAAATGCAAATCACTTAAAAGAAATCAAAAAATTGAAATGGATATTGATTTCTATATCCCTCATCTTTGTATCAATCTCGATCCCAATATTTCACTTTAATATTGCTTATTTCAAAACCTTCTTTTATTAGGCTTTATCCTGAATAATTTAAGGCCTATGAGCCAAGCCTATTAGTAAATATTCCAGTTACCGGAAAGCCTTTGCCGTCCAACACCTCTGTATTAAGCTTTTCACTTTACGATGAATTACCTTCAACAACTTAATTTAAATAAACTTTTTAAAGGCGTTTTCAAAAGACTATAAGTGTATAATTATGGCGCAGGTTTTGCAGTTAATATCACTCATACGATCATACTAAGGAAAAGAACCTATGCGAGTTGATGCAAACGTACATTATTTTAATGGGAACCAGCGTACCAAGCCTTCAACAGAGGCCTCAACGTCATTTTCGGCTGCATTAACAGCAGCACAAACAGACAATGATAAGACTGACAGCAGCACAAAACAGGCGGATTTCACTAGTATGACCCGGCAAGAAATGCGGGACTGGGCCAACACTCAAATCCGCAATGGAGAAATGTCTCTCGATGACGGCAGGCCTTTCATGGCTATGACTATGAAAATACCCGTAAATGGAGGCGAACTGGCAGGTGCACACAGTGATGAAACACGATATAACTTCATTCAAAAAACGCGTGATGGCATCCAAGGCGCACTGTCACGCAATGACGAGACTACTTTGAAGATGTTAGAATCAGCTATGTCTATCATGCAAGACAAAAGTACTGGTGTTAACATTCGTATTTAGAAATATAAAAAGGCCAGAATGTCTGGCCTACATCATTAATAAATCAAAGAATACTGATCTGGACTGACATAGTATTCCATGGCGAATTAGTCGAAGTATTTTGGTATTTGAATAATCCGTTTTGATGACCATCGACATTGTATTCATTGAGGAAACCCACGACAGTTTGCCCAGCGGTACAAGGCCATGTGTAGTTACTACCAGTCACACAAACAGGCGTACTTGAGTACATTGTGGAACTCGGAAGTAACCCACCGTTCATCCAAGCAATATGATTATAACCATAACCAATTTCTAAAACAGCAGTACGCAGCTGCTCTCCCCCATGATCACATGCAGTTGTTGTCATACCAACAGTGGACTCCCACCCACAATCAGTTGAACCAACAGCATATACCCACATTGAAGATAGCGGCGGAGCTGATGCTCGAGCCATTAATTCAGACTCCATGCGGATGTTTTTGATTTCGGCAGGAGCTGGAGCATTCTGACTAGTGAGTACAGGAAGGGAGGTAATTACTTGTTGACTGCGCGGAACTTCCTCAGCATAACTCATATTACTTACACCAGTTGCTATGACTACAGATAGCAGGCCAATTAATTAAATTTATTTTCATAGTCCTTGAATTTCCCTTTTAATATCAATTGAAAGGTATTTATAGTTCACGCCTTTAGCATTGTCAAAAAATGAAAACATAATGATAAATAATTAATTTTTATATTTGTTAACTGATAGCAGAAAATCAAACACAAGACCTTCATCCAACAACTGAGTTTCACCGGTGAAACTTTAATTTTAGCGGCTAAAATAATGGGGTATCACACTTTGACCTGCAATACCCCCTACCTAACAATTAACCTATTAAACTTATAACCAATTGGGCTACAGAAATTAGGGAAATTAAATTAATAGAAAACCTTCCTTCTACTTTCACTTTATAATGAATATCTATTTTCATTCGCGTGCTCATTAATATTGATAGTGCCCCAACCGCAGTGTAATCTTAAATTGCCGTAAAAGATTGGCGGTTAGAACGTGGCATCCATGCCATTTTACTATCGTTGATTTTCAACCAGGCCTCGTGCCTGGTTACCTTCATTTTTTATGTTTCTTTGATACTAACAAAATTTTTTAACTATCTGCGGCGCTGAAAAAATTAACCTGTCGCCTTAGTTCCGCTTAATCATAATTTAACGCATAGCACTTTTACGAATAAGCAAAAGGTGAGTATTTATTAAAATAATTGCCGGTGTATCTACCATTTCACATTAAAAACAGGTGCGGCGGCACTCTAGGTTACACTGTCGTATTAACCTAGAGGCCTTGCCATGTAAGCGCTAATAACGAATTGCACACGGGAAAGTTACACGCGTGATGTGAACGGTACTTTTGAACGGACTCGATAAAGTTATTGAATAAACAGGTCTGATAAACACAGCCGTACGTATTGCTATCTGTGCGTTGCTAATTTAGAAAAGTCCCTGACACGTTTCTGTCCAAAGACGAGTTTTATCTTTGGTCAAGATTGTGGCTGCTCAAACCATCTATTATGACTTTTAATACTCAAATACTCAGTTGTAGCTCGATTGAGATTTGGTAGTAGAAATTATTTTGAACCTTTATCAAATTTACCCGTTCGATTCTTACACAAATTTAATTAGAAGAGTGTCAGTAGAACCCTTCTTAATACCATTAGAATCAATACCTAAAGCCAAAGTCATCACCAGAAATAATGGGAGGTGTAGGTTTAATTATTAAAACAGTGAATACACAGATTAATTTATAAGGCTGAATTCTAATCTTGACAATTTTTGATACTATAATAACAAATTCAACTAATAATCTTATTTTTTTGTTACTATAACAGCAATTTTATTCACCATCGGTGATGGCTTTTATATTGTCTCTTGATGAAATAACCTTCAATACCATTTCATATGTGACACAATAGTAACAAATAATGTCATTATTTATGCTATAATTGATACTATAGTGACATATTTGGAGGTGTGTATGTTATCCCTTTATACTGCTTATGATTTGCAGATGGATCTCAAAGAGTTTATCAAGTCAGCTCGAAAAAAAGACAAACTCAGTGTTCAGAAGTTAGCCGATCTGTCTGGCGTGCCTTATGCGACGATCCGAAAGTTTGAATCATCTGGTAACATCTCATTGCGTCAGTTTCTAATGCTTTATGAGACCGTCGGAGACTTGAAAAAAGTGAAAGAGCTGACAAAGTCGTGTGAGCCTGAATTCAAATCAATAGAGGATGTGCTACGACATGCTTAAATCTGCCCTAACCGTAAGGCGTAAGCTTAGCACCGGTGAAAAGGTGCTTGTCGGCAAGCTTGTTGAAAATAGTCAACAAAGCTTCTTTCAATTTGACGAGACGTATTTAAACGCTCACTCTACTTCTTTGGCCCCGTTCAATTTAAAAGCAGACACAAGCCTACAAGCTGCGCCTAGAAAACCGCATTATGGCATCCATGGAGTTTTTGCAGACAGCCTCCCTGATGGTTGGGGTCTTTATCTCATGGATCGTGTATTTAGGCAGAACAATCAGAACCCAAAAACAGTTACCGCTTTAGAGCGTTTGGCCTACCTAGGTGAGAGATGTATGGGGGCGTTGAGCTATGAGCCAGAGTTAGATTTACTTGATGAGTCCAAGGATTCAATTGATATTATTACCCTCGGTCGAGCTGCGATTGAAGAATTTGAAGGCACTGAGTCAGCTTTGCTTGAGCACTTGATGAAAACGGGTGGATCGGGTGGTGCTAGGCCAAAAATGAACGTTACGCGTTTAGCGAATGGTCAATATTCAACATTAGACGACGTACAAGGCACAAAGCTTATAGTAAAGCTTACATCAGAAAAGTTTGACTTGAAGCACTCTGAATCAATAGTTGAATATTGCTACATGCAAATTGCTCGTAATGTTGGCATCGAGGTTCCTGAGTTTGATTTAATTGATGCGGGTAATGGAAGATATTGGCTAGAGCAGGAGCGATTTGATTGCACAGAGCAAGGTGGTCGAATTCATATGATTTCTGCTTGTGGGTTATTAGATGCCCCTTTTCGAGAACCTTCTTTGGACTATGTGGATTTAGTAAAAGCTACGCGCATCATGTGCAGTGTTACAGAGTCTCAGAAGCTCATTAAGCGTTGCATGTTTAACTATTTAACTGTTAACCAAGATGATCATAGTAAGAACTTCAGTTTTCTTGCCAGTGACTCCGATGTTTGGACGCTATCACCTTTCTACGACATTGTTTACAGCCCAAGTCCTTACAAAGAGCATATGACGGCTTTTGGTGGTAATGGCCAAACACCAAAGAATGTACTAAATCAGCTAGCTGCTCAGTCGGGGTTGTCTTCAAAAAAAGCGATTATGACTATGGCTGAAGAAATATTTGAAGCAACGCGCTCGTTTAGGCATGAGGCCAAGCATTTAGGTTTGTCATCTAATCTAATCAATGAGATTGATAATGATATGATAGAAAAGTTTAAGGCGCTTTAAATACAGGATAATTAAAGTTGTCATGCCTTATTTTGCAAATGTCAGATAAGTTGAGAGATCTATACTATTTTTAGTCTAAAATAGGAGCCGCCTGTTAAGGCCCATACCAAAAATATGAAAGCTGACTTATCTGTATTAGCTGAAAAGAATTTAGCTCAAATCTAAACTGACAGTCACCGATTGAAAAACGGGTAACTGTCAGATCAAGTCTGAGCTAGTACATGGGGAGGTGTTAACACCAAGCGATTTTGTCGTACTTTAATTACCACGCGATTCTGTCGTAATCGCTAATTACCAAGGGAAATTGACGGTTATCTT
>NZ_LKDX01000081.1:0-8793 GCF_001401795.1 Pseudoalteromonas sp. P1-26
AACTTAGGAATTAAAAACTAAAACTTAATTTTGCATAGTAGGTCATACCATCAAAACCATAAGGTAGTGCACGAACAGGGTATTTGAATGCTTTATTCGTAATAAAATCAAGTGCTTCATCTTCGCCTAGCTCGTCTGGCGTTACATCAAAGATATTATCAATACCCGCCGATAGCATGAGTTCGTCAGTTAGCTGATAGCCCACGTTAACATCCACTAATACCGCAGACTCTACCGTGCTTGTGTCTTTAAACTCACCGGTAGGTGATAGCTCATCAGGTAAACCAATGTGGTCATTACCAAAGTATTTAACGTCTGTTTCACCATAGTAGTTAAAGCGTAGCATGCTGTTGAAATCGCCACGATCGTATTCAAACGTTAGCGTAGCACGCTCACCTGGTTGACCGTCTGTTAAGAAACTACGTTGTAAATCATCAAGGGCGATTGATTCAGGAATCCCCTCAGGTGCATTTACATCATCAATTTCAGTTTCGTTAATGTTACCCGCAAAGGTTGCTGAGAAATTACCGTCGTACAAATCGGTGCGGTACGAAGCAATAATATCAACCCCTTTGGTGGTTGAATCAACTGAGTTTGAGAAGTAGTTGGCTTGCTGTGCCCCTGTTGCATTAAGCGCGGCCACGGCCTCGGCACTAAACGAAACATCGTCCGCCGACATTAAGCTGCCAAGGGTAATTCTGTCTTTAATAGCAACATGGTAAAAATCAACAGTTAGCGATAAATCGCTGGTTACGTTGTAAACAAAACCTGCACTTAAGTTTTCTGAGCTTTCAAGGCCAAGGCTATCGACGCCAAGTGCTGACGGAAAATCAGAGCCCGCTGTTGCTGTGAATGATTGCAATAACACGCCACCAGCACCTAAGTTTGTGGTGTAAGCTGTATAGGCACTTTGTTGCAGTGATGGTGCTCTAAAGCCAGAAGAAATCGCACCACGCACGGCAAAGTCATCGGTAATTTCATAGCGCGTTGCTAGCTTACCAATGATGTCATCACCGGCATCAGAAAAGTCTTCATAACGAAGCGCTGTGCTTACTTGCCATGCGTCCGTGATCAGCGTTTCGGCATTTACATAAAATGCATAGCTGTGACGGCTCTCTTTGTTTGACGCTTCAGGGCGCAAACCGTTATAAGCTTGGAAACCACACTCAGCGAATACGCTGCTGTCGTTTACCGCAGGGTATGAGCTATCTGAATTAGCTAAACCACACGCATAAGAGGCTTCTTCGCCCGGCACGATTTCATAATTTTCTTTACGGTACTCAGCACCCACAGATACATATAAAGGCTCGCTGCGACCAATATCTACAATACCATTAAGGTCTGCATTTACTGTTGTTTGATCAAATCTAAAGCCACCTGAGTATCCGCCTGAAGGGCCTGCATTAGCAGCAATATCAGCATCACTTGCATCTGGGTTATTCGCCACATATTCAGCAGCATACGACGCATTTAGAGTATTTTTTGAAGTGAAATCATAGCTATTTTCACCATATACGGCAGATACGTCATAGCTCCAATCTGGATTTAACTCTCCGCGCAAACCAAGTGAAAACGAAATATCTTCGGCTTCGTTATCGATACGAGGTAAAAAGCCATCGCCATATACTTGCACAACGTTCTTCGCTGCTTGGTCAAAGTTACGGTAAAAACCATTACCTAGCGCAGTACGGTTTGAGTATCCGCCAAATGAGTAAAGCTCGGTCTCACCAAATGGTAATGCCATGTTATAAAACACAGACGTAAATTCGCTATCAGCATTACCCTGTCCCCAACGAACTTCGTCAGACAGCGTACCGGCTGGTACATCAACTGAGCCTCCAGTGTCACGCTCAGCTCGGTTGGTGCCATCAGCATCACGGTATTCTAAAGAAAAGTTAATGAAGCCGCCTTCATCACCTAAATCAAAGCCACGGTTTAAACCCATTGAAATAGTGTCACCATCGCCTTCCCCCGTGCTACCCGCTTGCACATAGCCCGTTGTAACACCCGTTGAATCGTTTAACGATAAGTTGATAACACCGGCAATCGCATCAGAACCATATTGCGCAGCAGCACCATCACGAAGTACTTCAACACCTTTTAACGCAGTAAGCGGAATCGCATTCATATCAGTGCCCGCAGCACCGGCACCTACAGTACCATTTAAGCCAAAAATAGATTGGTTATGACGGCGTTTACCATTGATAAGCACTAACGTTTGGTCTGGCTGTAAACCACGAAGAGTCGCAGGTCTAAATAAGTCAGAGCCATCTGACACTTGCGTTCGAGAAAAGTTAAATGAAGGAGCCGTCGCTTGCAGACTTTGGCCCAGCTCAGTGAAACCACCTTTGTTTAAGTCGTCAGCATCAATCAAATCAACCGGCGATGTTGATTCGGTAGCTGTACGATTGGCAACTCGTGAGCCTAATACAGAGATTTGTTCGATGTTTGTATCTGCTTTCGCAGCAGATGCTTGCTCTGCTGCCTGCACTGAAGTCGCAGAAACAGCCACACTAACCGCAACGGCCAGCATACTTAAAGAATGTGTTGTCATGTGTATCCTGTTGATATTCCGGCTTTCCTTAAAACAAAAAGACGCCCCTTTTGGAGAAATTAAGAAAAGCACTAAGCACGTGTTGTTGATTTTAGAAATCACGATTTTGAAAGCTAACTCAAGCCTGCGAATTAACTCTTGCAAAACATCCTATCAACAAATCCACAAAATGAAAGAAAAATCAGGTACGACTTAGGTATAAATATTTCCATTTGTAGTATTAATGGAATTTTTAAGGTTGGAATTATTCATTTTTCAGTAGAAATAAGCAAAATAATGCAACCATCAGCTTATCTCTACTGAGGAGGGAAATGTTTACTGATCTTGCTCAAGCATCGCCAGTTTTTCATCTTCAAGCATTAACGCCATAGTGGCAATCTCAGATAAGCTCTCGTCTAGCGCATTAAAGAAGGTGACAAACCCTTCGCCTAGTTTTTCTGGTTCAGGATGATTTGCCAGCGCCTGATCCCACATTGCAAAAGTAGTAAGTAAATCGAGTGTTGCTTCAAAATTATCAATAAACAACTGGCCATCTTCGCTTTCGTTTTCTTGCTGCGAATCAGCCTTGAGTAAAAATTGTAAATCGCTGTGCCAAATATCTTGGTTCACAATGTACGCTGCAATATACCCGCTACAAAAGTCTTGTAGTGCTTGGCTTGGTTCATTGCTGTTAACTTCATTTGGGTATAATTCGGCTAAGATTTTCTTTTGTTCAACTTGTGCTTCGGTTACGTTGTCGAGCAGTTCAATCATTGCATCGCGCGGCTCTGAATCTGTCATTAAGGTGTTGAATACCGCTTCATCATTATCGGCAATATAATTTGCTAACTCTGACTCACCAAAAAACTCTGAGCAGGCTAACAAACCAGACATATAGCCAATCACTTGATCCAAGCTGACTTGATTAGTTTCGCTTTGACTAGCGAGGTAATTTTTAAATACATCCGAACTTTGTTGGTTAAGCATATTGAGCCTTTACATGTTGTTTTGGTAAGGGTGTATTCCTACCCTAGCGAATTCACAAATTTTTGCAACAACTGAAATACTGTCAGCTAGTTACAGTCTTCCTGACCTGACTTTGTACCGGGAACACGCAGCTAATTCGTGTGCCCATTCCTTCTGTACTTTGAATATCAATACACCCTTGATGTTCATGCACTATGGCATATACCATGGTCATCCCCATGCCGGTACCTTCTCCAACGGGTTTAGTGGTATAAAAGGGATCGTATATTTTCGCAATGGTTTCTTCTGACATACCGGCGCCATTGTCCTCAACATCGATATAAATATGCTGTTCAAGCTCATACACAGCGACAGATATTTCAGCTTTTTCACCTAGGCTGTTACACGCTTGCTTAGCATTTATCAGAATATTGACAATTACTTGGCTTATTGCGGGTAAGTTACACCAACTTTGCGATATAGGACTGTATTGGGTTTGTAAATTACAATCACGGAGTTGGTTTGCTAGTAGTTTAACGGCACTTTTTACAGCCTCGGTCATATCAGCAAATTGCTTGTCGTGACCTTTTGGCCGAGAAAAATCCAGTAAATTGGCAACAATTTTACTGATCCTTTGCAAGCCTTGTGAGGTGTCGCTTATTAGCTCAGGTAAGTCATCAGCCATAAAGCGAAACGAGTGCACTTTATTAAGCTCAGTTAACTGCTTACAAAACGTGGCTTTATCAGCATCGTTGCAGGCAAATTCATCACATACAGCAAGTAACTCGCTAAAGTAATTACAGTAATTTTTTAAACAATCGACATTACTAATGCTATAGGCAAGAGGGTTATTTATTTCATGGGCAACCCCAGCACAAAGAGTGCCCAAAGTGGCCATTTTTTCGGCTTGAATGAACATAGCTTGATGATGCTCTAAATCAGCAATTTTTTGCTCAAGCTCACTGTTTAATGCCACTAAAATACGGCTTTTGTCTGCGAGCAATTGTTCAGCTTCTTCTCTGGCCGCTTTTTCTAACAAATAGGCTTGCTTAAAGTCATCCATATTCGTCTCAAACTCTGTTTGTCTCTTTTAAAACCTAGCACAAGGCTTGATTTAAGGCTATGTTATTGATTAACGATGACTCATAGTAAAACGGTATGGCAGAACAAGTTAGCAAGCAACATATTCAGGTTTTATGCATTGATGACGACGAAATCGTCTTGAGGACTCTTTTGCGCCTGTTATCAGCGAATAACATCACTGCAAAAGCCTGCTCAGATCCACTTGAAGGGCTAAAGGTTTTGGCTACTTATAGCTTTGATGTGATCATTTGCGACATGCGTATGCCAAATATGGACGGCGCCGACTTCTTTGCACAAGCACTTAATATAGACCCAGAACCACACCGAATTTTGCTAACCGGTTACTCAGATATAGACAACACCATTGCCGCCGTTAATAGAGGTAAAATCCATGCCTATATCCAAAAGCCATGGCAAAACGAATTACTGTTACGCAATATTAGTGATGGCATAGAAAAAACCTCATTAAAGCGCCAAAACAAGCAGTTAGAGCAAAAAATAAAAGCGCAAAACAGCCAGTTAAAAGAGCTAAACAACAACCTTGAGCAAATGGTAGAAAAGCGTACGTTACAAATTCGAAAAGTGCTCAAACAGCTCGAAGAAGTCAATGAGCGTGAAAAACACGAGCATCGCAGTACTTTTGAGATTTTATATAACTTTATCAATGCCAATCCGTACCTTGATGGTATGCAAGCACAAAACATTGCTGCCACCAGTAAGCAAATTGCAGAGCAACTTGGTTTAGATAAACAACATATCGAAAGAGCTGAAATGGCAGGTTATCTTGCGCAAATAGGCTTGCTCGCCATGGAGCCTGAGCTTTATAAAAAGCCAACAAG
Organism: Pseudoalteromonas sp. P1-26; assembly: GCF_001401795.1. Taxonomy (NCBI): domain Bacteria; kingdom Pseudomonadati; phylum Pseudomonadota; class Gammaproteobacteria; order Alteromonadales; family Pseudoalteromonadaceae; genus Pseudoalteromonas; species Pseudoalteromonas sp. P1-26. Next base: position 5,422 of record NZ_LKDX01000081.1, read on the forward strand.
GGAACTAACCGAAAACCAAAAAAAAATCTTTTACACCCACCCAAGTACCGCTCAGCTGATGCTCATGCCAGCGACCCATTTACATGATGTCTCTGAGGCGATTTATTACCAGTTTGAGCATTACAATGGCTCGGGCACACCGAAGGGCTTAAAGGGCAAAGAAATACCAATTACGGCAATGATTTTAGCGGTAGCCCGCGATTTCTGGCAGGCTATTGCGCATATCACAGTGCAAGATAACAGCCGTTACGAAAGCGCACTTGATCAGCTACGGCTATACAGCGGCACTCACTATCACCCAAAAATTTTAGACGTATTAGATAGCATAAAAATAACCTGTGCGAGCGATCAAAAAGTCGGCACCATGAAAATTATCTCGGCTCAAGATCTTAAAAACGGGATGGTACTTGGGCACGCACTAAGAAGCTACGACGGTATCTTGTTATTACCTAAAGGGCATGTGTTTGGTGCAAAATCGATTGCAAAACTGCAGCAGCTTGAAGCAAGAAAACCAAACCCTTTCAGGATCATGATCAAAAATTAGCGAATAAAGTGATCACATAGTCAGCTTACTTCGTTACAATGAGATTTATATTACGATTACTTCATATAGGAGCACTCAGTGTCGCGATTTTCCGCCATTACCGATAAGCCTCATGACGGCCGATTCAACAAAAAAACGGGCATTTTACTGACTAACTTAGGGAGCCCAGACGCCCCTACTACCGCGGCACTTAGAACTTATTTACGCGAGTTTTTATCGGACCCTCGAATTGTCGAGATCCCACGTTTTATTTGGATGATCATCCTTTATTGCTTTGTACTTACGTTACGCCCAAAACGCTCAGCGGCACTTTATAAAAGCATCTGGACTGAAAACGGCTCACCGCTCACGCATATTACCCGAGAGCAAAGCAAAAAATTGGCAGCCCTTTTAAAAGACAAAGGACACCACGACACTGAAGTGGTTATGGCCATGCGCTATGGTAACCCTTCAATTGAAGCGGGCCTTGAAGAGCTGCGCGAAAAAGGCATCACTCGTGTGATTGTGCTGCCAATGTACCCGCAATATTCAAGCACTACTATTGGCTCAACGTTTGATGCTGTATCGAATGTTCTTCGTAAGTGGCGCTGGGTGCCAGAGCTACACTTTATTAATGGTTATCACGACAATCCGACATACATTGATGCCCTAGCTGCTAGCATTAGCGAAGATCTAAATGCCCATGGCACGCCGCAAAAGTTGGTGTTTTCGTACCATGGTACACCGAAACTATTTTTAGAAAACGGCGACCCTTACTATTGTTTTTGTATGCAAACCACACGTTTAGTGGCAGAGAAACTTGGCTTTGAGAAAGACTTTGCTGTAACAACTTTCCAAAGCCGTTTTGGTAAAGCTGAATGGTTGAAGCCATACACAGACGCAACCCTTGAAAGCTACCCTGCTGAAGGTATTAAAGACGTTGCAATTTTAAGCCCTGCATTTAGTGCCGACTGTTTAGAAACGTTAGAAGAACTCGAAGGCGAAAACCGCGAAAACTTTGAACACGCAGGAGGTGAAAAGTACCGCTACATTCCTGCATTGAATACCCGCGATGACCATATCAATGCGATGTTTGAAGTGATAAAACCATTACTTAAATAACGAAAGGCCCTAGTTATTATATACAGTAACTAGGGCCTTTTTTAATATAGAAACCTGACATTAATCTTTACGTGTCATAACCAAAGTCACCGTACCTGCAACAATTCCCCAAAATGCAGAACCAACCGAGAACAAAGTTAGGTTTGAAGCTGTAACTAAAAAGGTCACGATAGCGGCTTCGGTATAATACGCCTCAGTTAATGCTTGCTGTAAACTACTAGCAATAGTGGCGAATAGCGCAATGCCTGCCAATGCCAAAATTAATGCCTGTGGCAAACTTGCTACCAAACCGACCAAGGTTGCCGCAAGGAGCGCCATAATAATGTAAAACACACCACCAGCAATGCTTGCCCAATAACGTTTACTTGGGTTTTTATCTGCCTCAGGGCTCATACAAATGGCAGCGGTTATGGCCGCTAGGTTAATGGCATAACCACCAAATGGTGCAATAAATACATTTAAAAGTCCGGTTACATTTAACGCTGCCGATACAGGGGCTTTGTATTGATGCGCCTTTAAAACAGCAATACCCGGTAAGTTTTGCGACGTCATGGTCACAATAAATAGCGGCAAACCAACACTTATCATGGCGTTTAAGTCAAACTCAGGCGCAATATAAGCAAACTCGCTCATTTTCCACTGCCAGCTAGAGGTATCAATTTGCCCAGTCAGACCTGCTATTAAAAAGCCCGCCACAACCACTGCAAGCATAGCAAAGCGTGGAAAATAGCGCTTGCCACATAAATAAACAGCCACCATTAAACCAATCACTAAAGGCAGCTCATTCATAAAGTTGAACACATCAATACCAAAATTCACCAGCACGCCTGCAAGCATGGCACAGGCCAATTGGCTTGGAATTTTGTTCATCATTTTTTCGAACACGCCGGTAATACCAGACAAAAAAACCAGCGCCGCCGAGAACATAAACGCACCAACAGCTTGGTTTAAGCTATACCCTTGGGCGCTTGAAATAAGGAGTGCCGCTCCGGTTGTTGACCACGCAATAAGAATGGGTACTTTGTAGTAAAAAGACAACGCAATCGAGCTGACGCCCATCGCAAGACCAAGCATTAATACCCAGCTGGCAACTAAATCAGGTGTGCCACCTAACACCATAACAACCTGATAAATAAGCGCGATTGAACTGGTAAAGCCAATAATAACGGCCACTAAACCCGCGGTTGCTCGACTGATGAGCTGACTCATGTACACACACTCCTTTGCAATTAAAAATCTACCATATCCTATGATTTGCCAGATGGCACTGTACACTTTTGTAGTATTTTAAGATTTATTTACTATACAGATGACACAAAAAAGGCGTGTTATAAACACGCTTTTATAAAGTTAAAACCATCTCTAAACAAGGCTCTTTAGCTACTTCAATATTTAACGTTCTACTTCATAGGTCTCTTGCTTTAACAAGCCTTGGCTATCTTTATAAATGATCCACCCGCGCATGGTCGGTACCTCTAGTCTTGGAGTTTCGGTGAAAAAAAACGCGGATTATGCTCAGCATTCAGAGCCGAGTAAAACAAATTAATTTTATCGACACGATAATAAAAACCACTACTTAGTGATTAACTATTGACCGAGTTGTTAACTTGAGGTAAAAACTAACAATGAGTTAACATAAAAACCCGTAAGAGAAACATGTGAACAGGACGCTTGCATTAATCTTCATTCTGCCACTTACAGCATTTGCACTGAATGAGTGGCATATT